>JANWHV010000039.1 GCA_025450255.1 Chloroflexota bacterium
ACCTGGCCCAGGGTGTTAGGCTGTCGTGCCGCTCGCGTCCGAATGAGGACCTCACGGTCACCGTGCTACCGGAGCGCCGCGCCGGCCGCCGCTAACCTGCGCGGCGCTTGACTTGAACTCAAATCTGACCGATAATTAGAACATAGGTTCTATGTTATCGGAAAGCGAGAGAATCGATGAAGAAGGAATTCATTGTCAATCGTCAGGGTAAGGACTTTGTGCTCTATGCCGGGTTGTTGGATCAAGCTCACCGCGAGGGTCTGAAACGTATCTCGACCAGTTTGTTGCAGGCGCCGGCCCCGGAGAATGGCCAGATGGCGATCTGCCGTGCCGAGGTCGAAACGGAGAAGGGCATATTTACCGGCATTGGCGATGCCTGCCCCGACAATGTTGGCCGCATGATCGCCATGCACACCATCAGGATGGCTGAAACGCGCGCCAAAGCCAGAGCCCTGCGCGATGCGATAAACGTGGGTGTTACCGCGTTCGAGGAGCTTGGCGACATAGAAGAGGATGCGAGCGACGGTCGTGGCATGACGGTGCAAAGGTCAAGCGCGCGGACGATGTCGGCGGTTCCGCGTCCTGAGACGGCGGAGCGCGGCATGCCGGCACAAAGGCCGACGGATGGTACCCGCCACCCGGTCGAGGCCATCGACGAGCCGGCGGGCGTGGCGACGCAACAGCAAATCGACAAGTTGCACAAGCTCCAGGCTGCTCTCGGCAGGCCGGCGATGGTCAGTAGCGACTTGAGCAGCGAGGAGGCGGCCAGGCAGATTAGCGAGCTTGTCCGTGTTTTTAACGCGCAAGCCAGGAGCGGCGGCAGATCCCAGGCACGCTAGCGTGCCGAAGCACTGCCTCTTCAGGGCAACGGCGCGTGCGGGCGCCGTTGCCCTGAAGTGGCTATGACGCGAACCGGTGTGCCTCGGGGTCGTCCAGGTCTGGCGTGACCTCAGCCAGGTCCTGCCACATCTCCGGCGGAATCGCGTGGCCCGCAAGCACGATGGACTGGCTGACGCGCTCAGGCCTCGAAGCGCCGACTATCGTGGAGACGATTCGCGGGTCCCGCAGCGAAAACTGCAGCGCGGCGGCGGCGAGCGGAACGTTATATCGCGCGCAGATTGCTTCAATCCGCGACGCGCGTTCCAGTAATGTCTGGCTGGGTGTCTGGTAAACATATCGTTGATTGCCGCGTGGCCCCTTCGCCAGAATGCCGCTCGCATACGGCGCGGCATTCAAGGCCGCGACGCCGCGCTTGACGCACACATCCCAGAGGGGGTTGGCCGAGACGTTCAGCAGCGTGAAGCGGTTGTGCGAAATCGCCACCGCAAACTCACCGGTTTCCACGTACTGAATCATCATGGGGATCGGTCCCCCAGCGATGCCGAGATGCTCGATCAGCCCCTCGTCTTTGCAGCGTCGGAGCTGATCCACGGCGCCGCCAGGCGCCATAATCTCCGCGAATGTCGAGTGCTCGGGATCGTGCAGGTAGAGCAGTTGCACGCTGTCCACGCCAAGGAGGCGGAGGCTGCACTCGACGCTACGGCGAATTTGCTCGCCGCTGAAATCACCGCTGACCGGGTCGCGATCGGCCTTCGTGGCGAGCACGAATCCATCCGGCACGCCGCCAAGCTCGCGCAGAACCATGCCGATGCGGCGCTCGCTCTCGCCATACAAGGCCGCGGTGTCCAGAAAATTGATTGCGCCGCGAAAGAATGACCTGATGGTATCTAGCGCCGCGTCCTCGGACACCGAGTAATCGAATGCCTCCGGCATGTCGCCAATTTCAGCACAGCCAATGCACAGGGGATGTACCATCAAGCCGGTGCTGCCGAGCGTGCGCAACTCGAGTGGCGAAGCGGGCGGCATACGCATAAGACGAACCTCCATCGAACACACGAACTGACGGGAATACATCAGAAAACAGGATACACGGTCGGTGGAGGTCCGGCGTTAGCGGGATGTCCTGGTATGCTGAGAAAGGCACAAGCTCGCCGGTCGCGGCGGACTGACACGCTGACGATCGGCGTCCTGGCGACGAATGGCGGATTGCAGTCGCCTCGGCGTGACGCGCGACCTTAGACCGCGCGGGCACGGACCGATACCCGACCCAGCTATCAATTCGAAGAGGATAACGTGGCCAAGCGACGTAAGAGAGATAGGTCGGAAGGCGACGATGTGGTACGCATCGAACGCCAACCCGATACTGAGCTGCAGAAGGAGTGGGTCGGCTTATTCGTACCGTATATCTATTGCCCCGGCTGCAAGCACGTATATTCGCCAGATGAGCTGAATCGGTTCGATCGAGACGAGCCGTTACCGCTCCCAGCCCTCAACGAGGACGGAAAACCGGAAGGCGCCCACGATCTGAAAATAGGCTGTAAGCGCTGCAGGCGATCTCGTCTGGTGCGGGTGCTTGTCGATTTTGGCGCCATTGAGCCGTATCGCATCGGCGGCAAACGAAGCGAAGCCGCGACACAGGAGATTTTCCTGTGTACATGCCCTCTCTGTGGCGGCCTCTGCCAGGTGCGACGCTCACGCGGGCTCCGGATGGGAGAGGACTGGTACTGCCAGATCTGCCAGTTGAGTCTGCAGCGCCGGTGGAGCTGACGGGTTGAGTCAAATCGCTGGGCGCTCACATCCAGGGAAGAGAGGCTTCCTTGCGCCGGGACGCAGTAGACTCATACACTGCCCCCAGAGGATCGGGGGCGGCCCGGCCTCGGCGCTGGGCAATTCCAGCCTGGAACGCCGATTAGCGAAGGAGCCACTGCCGTGGTCTTTAGCCTGGAGAACTGGCAGCGCACTCAAGAAACGGATCTTGCGGTCGTGCAGAGCTTTGGCGCGTTTTCACCTGGTGGAAGGTACCTGGCTGCCGCCGACGCGAATACGATCGAGGTGCGAGAGTCACGCGGCGGCGCCATTGTCGCGACGGTGGAAATGCTGGGTGTCACGTCGCTTGCCGTAAGCGCGGATGGAAAGCTTCTCGTCGCGGCCGACGATGACGGGACAGTGGCCGCGTGGGCCTTGAATCCGCTGAGCCAGTTGTGGAGCGCACGCCTCGCATTGCCACCCCCTGCGTACGCGCAGGTCGTCTATGACGTGCAGTTCGCCTTCGAAGGCGTTCTCGCGGTAGCCAGCAAGCCGGCGGGAGTCAATAACACGCTTGTCGAGGCATGGAATCTTAGCGCGGATGCCACGAGTCGGCCGGCGCCGGCATGGCAGAGCGTCATGCTGAACAGCGATTACCAGACGTTCAGCCCAAGTCCGGACGGGTCGCGCATTTTGCTTGTGACGGAAGACGGATATTGGGTATTGATGCCCAGTAGCGAACGTCTGTTTATCGACGGATTCTACGACACCGGTGAACACGCGGTAGTCGCCTTCTCGCCCGATGGCGCTTTCGCGACCGGTATTGAGCCGGAGGGCGGCTGGGTGTATGACGTATCTTCCCATGCGATGCGCGAAATCGATGACATGGCGCTGCTCGAGGAGCCGACCGACGTGGCATGGTCGCCTGCCAGCGACGCGATCCTCGTGACGAGCGAAGATGGGCTATCGCTCTGCGTGAGGCAGGGCGAGGGGTTCGCTTTTCTCGGCACGCTGGACGATAGCGCCGGATTTGAGGCGGCGTCGTTTATCGACGACACGACAATTGTCGCGAAGCGGGGCGATGCGCTTATCTTATTTTCATATGCCGCCGGCGGATCCGGCTAAGCGGCGCGGAAGCGGCCGGTAACCTGAAGGATATTCTTGCCTCGCGAGTGGCGCGTGGCAACGACACGGCGGCACGCGGGCTGTACCGAACGCGGCTTAGCCTTGCCGGCGATCGTGGCATGATTATTGTGGAGGTCCAGCTTGATGAGTGCTGAAGACGGGTATGACGTAGCGGTTGTGGGCGGCGGACCAGGCGGTTACGTCGCGGCGATCAGGGCCGCGCAACTTGGCCTGCGGGTGGCTGTCGTCGAGCGCGAATCGCTCGGCGGCATTTGCCTCAATTGGGGCTGTATTCCAAGCAAGGCGCTGCTGCGAAACGCCGAAATCCTCTCGCTCATCGGCCATGCCGCGGACTTCGGCATCTCCGTTGGCGAGGTCACGGCGGATTATGGCGCCGCCATGCAGCGGTGCCAATCGATAGTCGACAAGCAGGTCAAGGGCGTCGGTTTCTTGATGCGCAAGAACAAGATTGACGTACACATGGGGGAAGGACGTCTCACCGGCCCCGGCACGGTGGTTGTCAAGGACGCCCAGGGCGCGGAAGCCACGATTCAGGCGAAGAACATTATTATTGCCACGGGCTCAAGGGTGCGCGCGATCCGGGGCGTGGAGATCGACGGTAAAGTTGTGGTCAGCAGCCGCGAGGTGTGGTCGATCGACGACTTGCCGAAGCGCCTGGTTATCCTGGGTGCCGGCCCGATTGGCGTCGAGTTCGCCACGGTTTTCAGCGCGTACGGCTGCGACGTGACCGTTGTCGAGATGATGCCGCGCATCCTCCCACTTGAAGACAAGGATATGTCCGAAGGTCTCGCTCGCGCCTTTGGCAAGCGCGGGATCAAGCTTCTTACCGGCGTCAAGGTCGATCACGTAGAGGTCCGCGACGGCAGCGCGTTGGTACACATTGCGCCCGCCGCCGAGAGCGCTGGAGGCGCGCCCCAAATCATCGAAGCGGATCGAGTACTCTACGCGGTAGGCTTTCAGCCAAATACCGAAAACATCGGGCTCGACGCGCTCGGCATCGAGCTCGATCGAGGGTTCATCAAGGTCAACGACAGCATGCAAACGAACGTGCCCGGCGTATACGCGGTCGGTGACGTCACCGGCAAGCTCAATCTTGCCCACGTGGCATTTGCCATGGGCGAGGTTGCCGCTGAGACCATCGCGGGCCACCCGACTATCAAGCTGGACATGAACTCCATGCCGCGCTGCACCTATAGCTCACCACGGGTCGCCAGCATTGGACTGACGGAGGAACAGGCGCGCGCGCAGGGTGAGGTTCACGTCGGCGCGTTCCCATTCAGACCGAACGGCAAGGCCACGGCGCTGGGCGAAACCGACGGGCAGGTCAAGATCATTGCCGATGCCAGAACCGGTGAGATATTGGGCGCGCATCTAATCGGCCCGGATGTTACCGAGCTGATAGGCGAGTTTAGCCTCGCGCGCTTCCTGGAAGCGACGCCAGAGGAATTGGCTCGCTCCGTCCACCCGCACCCGACATTGTCGGAGGTCATTGCCGAAGCCGCGCTTGCGGTCGATGGGAAACCGATCCATATGTAGGTACGTGGGGTTGAGGATCGACGATGGGTTATGTAGCACTGACTGTTTGTAAGGTTAGGCGGGAAAGAAAGTCTGCATGGCATCGTCTGACGAACTGACGCGGACGCGGGCCGAAATTATCCTCAAAGATCTAGCCGCCGCGTATCCGGACGCCAAATGCTCGTTGAACTTTTCCAGTCCGTTCGAGCTGTTGATTGCCACGATTCTCTCAGCGCAATGTACGGATGAGCGGGTGAACCTTGTCACGCCTGCATTGTTCGCCCGGTACCCGAACGCAGCCGCCTTTATGGCGGCGCCAATCGAGGATGTTGAGCAGGCGATCAAGAGCACCGGTTTTTACCGCAATAAGGCGCGGAATATACAGGGCGCGTGCCGCATAATCGTCGAGGAGTTCGGCGGGCGCGTGCCGTCGACGATACCCGAGTTGCTCCGGCTCCCTGGCGTAGCGCGTAAGACGGCAAACGTCGTGCTCGGCAATGCGTTCGGCATCGTGGAAGGCGTCGTGGTGGACACGCATGTCGGCCGAATCAGCCGGCGCCTTGGTTTCACGGTGAAAGAGGATCCCGCCAAGGTCGAGGCCGATTTGATGCGTCTGCTGCCGCGCGAAGCCTGGCTGGACTTTGTCCACCAGGCAATCTGGCACGGACGCGCGGTTTGTACGGCGCAAAAGCCACGCTGCCCCTCGTGCCTGCTGGCGCCAAATTGCCCGTCGGCGCCACTATTGGCATGAATGACGGCCACGACGCGGACCCAATAGCGCAAGGTCCCGAACCGCGCGGGGCCGATGACAGTGCGCGCATCGGCTCGGGCGGAGTTGCCGACGAGGAGCGGTTTGCACCTCAGACTTCAACCATCACGAGACGACAGGCGCCCGAAGCGGTAATCGAGCCGCTTTCGCTGCGGTCGCGGGTGATCGTATCCAGCCTGACCACGGTAATCGCCATATTTTTCATTCTCACGCCATGGCCACTCTACGACAAGCTCTACACTATCGGCCATGCGTGCTGCGCGCAGATTCCCAGCCATACGATTCGCTTTGATGGCCGGCCCATGCCCATTGACGCTCGTAACAGCGGCATCTACACCGGCGTACTGATGGTGGTGGCAATCATGTGGCTGACAGGGAGGCGCACCGCTGCCCAGTTCGTGCCCGCCCGCGTGCGTAACCTTCTGATTCTCTGTGTGCTGGCGATGGTGCTTGACGGCTTTAACTCGCTGGCTGAAACCCATCACTTTCATACCTACTATCAACCGAATAATACAATCAGGACGATAACCGGCACGCTGGCCGGCATGTCGCTCGCCATACTCACCCTCCCCTTGTTCAACCGGCTGGTGTGGAAGAATCCGGATCGCATTGCAATTGTCGAGGACTTTACCGACCTCATTGGCTACCTGGCCGGGGCGATAGTGATAATTGTCACCCTGCGGCAGGCTCC
>JANWHV010000040.1 GCA_025450255.1 Chloroflexota bacterium
CCAGGAGGCATGTAGGTAAGCTGGTCCCAGGACAGGACCTCGATGGCATGATGGATATCGACGATCTCCCGCAATTCACTCTTCAAATGACCGAGAGCGCCATTGATTGAGGCGGACATAGTATCTCCTGCTGGACGCGCACGGCGTCAACTGCTAGGCGCATGGCGTATAGACGCGCATGCTCCAACTCCTATCGGAAACCCTGGCATACATGCCAGGGAGCCTCACCATAACGCCCAGCGCGGTCTTCAGGCCGCGACTTTGCTGCCTAACCCGATCTGGGATTCTTCCGGCTTGTCGAAGCCGCTCACCCCGCATCCCGCATCGTAGCCAGACTGCAACAGCAAAAATGGCTTGGCGCCCGTGACGAACCCTCGTCAAAGTATAGCAACGCGCTCACTTGTGGTCCGGCGCTACACTCCAGGTAACGGCGCGAGATTGCTTGCGCCGGTGGCGCGAATTGGGTGGGGAGATCGATCGATGGATCTTGGCATTCGCGACAAAGTCGCGCTGGTAAGCGCGTCCAGCAAGGGCATTGGCCGCGCGGCCGCCGAGGCGCTGGCCCAGGAAGGGACGCGGCTGATGCTTTGCGCGCGCGATGCGCAAACCCTGGAGGCGACGGCGGCGGAAATCCGCGATCGCCATGGCGTGCAGGTGGTGTCGCTCGCGCTCGATCTGCGCGACGGCGCCGCTATTGAGCGTTTGGTGCGCGACACGGTGGTGTACTTCGGCCGCCTGGATATCCTGGTGAACAACACCGGCGGCCCGCCGGCCGGGCCTTTCGAGTCGCACGACGACGCGGCCTGGCAAACAGCGTTCGAGACCCTGCTGCTCAGCGTGGTGCGGATGACGCGCCTGGCTCTGCCGGAGATGCGGCGGCGCCAGTGGGGGCGAATCGTCACCGTAACCTCCACGGCCGTCAAGCAGCCAATCCCAAATCTGGTGCTCTCGAACGCGCTCCGCGCCGCGGTCACCGGCTTGACCAAGACCCTGGCCAGTGAGGTCGCCCGAGACGGCATTACCGTAAATACCGTGGCGCCCGGGCGCATTCTTACCGACCGCCTGACCAGCCTGTACGGCGGCGATGCCGAAACGACCAGGCGCGAGGCGGTGGGCGAGGTTCCGGCGGGGCGCGTCGGCGAGCCGAGCGACATGGGGAACGCGATCGCGTACCTGTGTAGCGAACGCGCCGGATACATCACCGGTACGACCTTGCAAGTCGACGGCGGGCTGGTGCGCGGCCTGTTATAGCGATATTTACAGCAGAATCAGGCCGTGGCGAGCGGCGATCGTGACCGCCTCCGTCCGGCTGGCGGCGTGCAACTTTGACATAATCGCGCCGACGTGGAACTTGACCGTGTGCTCGCTGATGCCCAAACGCCGCGAGATCATCTTATTGCCCAGGCCCTCGCTCACGTGGCGCAGCACCTCGATTTCGCGCGGGGTCAGGGCCTCGGCGCTCTCGCTCGCCGGCACGGCAAGACGCGACGGCTGCTCGCTCGGCAACATGGCCTGGACGGTGGCCGCGTTGAGTACAACCAGACCAAGGCCGGCCCCAGTCACCGCCGCCGCGATCTCGGCCGCCGCCGTGTCCCGAGCCAGGATGCCGCGTACGCCCGCGCGCAGCGCGTCCTGCGTCCAGCTTTCGCTGGCGTCGCAGAGCAACACCACGCCGATGCCGCCGGATTGCTCCGCCAATTGCCAGACGGCCGCGGCCAGCTCATCCGCCGCCGTTTCCAGCTCGACCAGCACGACGTCCGGTTGCAGCGACGCGGCCAGCGAGAGAAGCGCTTCCCCGCCGGCCGCGTCGCCCAGCACCACGAGGCCGCTTTCCACCCGCTGTACCGCTGCCAGCCCGGCCCGCGCGGTCGGGGAGGCCGCGGCGACGAGCGTGCGGATCATCTGGCCTCCGCCTCGCGCTCGCCAAGTATCGCGGTCACGTCCTTCACGCCGCCGCCACGGATTATGCGCAGCGGTAGCGGCGTGCCCACCACGCTATCCCGTAAGATGCCGATGAACGCGTCCTGGTCGACCAGGCTCCTGGCGCCGGCCGCAATCAGGATGTCTCCGGGCAACAGTCCGTTGCGCGCCGCCGGACCTCCTTCGACCACCGAGAGCACCATCAACCCCGTTTCCTGGCCGGTTCCCGTTTGCGCGCTGAAGTCCGCGCCCAGGCGTACCACCACGGTCTGGACACCCAGAAAGGCGGGCTTCGTTTTACCGGCGATGAAGCGTTGCACGGTATTGCTGGGGATTGCCAGGGCAAGGCCGCCGGCCACCATACTATTGATGCCGATCACCTTGCCCCGCGCATCGACCAGCGGCCCGCCGGAGTTTCCCGGCAACAGGCTGAGATCGGCGTGAATCCACCTCTGCTCGGGGTTTTCGGCGTTGGCGGATCCTACCATGTGTACGATGCCCACCGAAAGGGCGCCCTTAATTCCCAGCGGATGTCCCATGGCCAGCACCACCTGGCCGACGCGTAAGGTCGAGGAATCGCCGATCTGGGCGGGGCGCAAATCCCCAGCCTCGACACGGAGAGCCGCCAGATCGCGCTCGGCGTCGCGATCCGTGACCCTGGCCGGCAACACTCTGCCGTCGGCCAGCACCACCTCCGTGGCGTCTCCGCGCACCACATGGTTGTTGGTGACAATCAAGCCGCCGGATTGCCAGATGACGCCTGACCCGCTGCCGTGCCCCTCGGCGCGGACCTCCACGGTGGCGGCACGCAGGTCCGCGGCAAGGCGCGCCATGGCGGCGTTCATACCCGGCGCGTGCGCTATGTGCTCTTGAACGATCGTTGCCATCTTAACTTAATCCCGTCTATTGTGCCTGTCGCCAATTGCAACGTGTTAGCGCTCGCCAACCGTGATACTCAGGGTCTGAAACTCGCCGCCGCGGATTAGTTTCGCGGCAAGAATCTTGCCGACGCTTTCAGGGTCGAGCAGGCTTTGCACCTGGCTCGTGTCGTCCACGGTCTTCTCATTTAGCGATACCAGAATGTCGCCGAGCAGGAAGCCGCCCTTCGCGGCGGGTCCGTCCCCATCCACGGTCACCAGCATCAGCCCGCTCGTTTGCGTCAAGCCGAGCCGCGTGCCGAGGTCGCTCGGTAGCTGCACGGGTTGGAGCCCGACGCCCAGATAGCCGCGGCTGATGTGGCCGCGCGCCAGCAGCGCATCGCTCACGCGCTTGATTGTCTCGGTCGGAATGGTCAGCGAATGGCCGCGTGACAATCCCGACGTATTGATGCCGACCACGCGGCCGGATACGTCGACCAGCGGGCCGCCCGAAAAGCCCGGATACAGCGTCAGGTCAGTGCGGATAAGCGAGTCGAGCGTGCCGCCCCGCCACGTGCGCCAACTGCCGCCGATCGCGCTGACAATGCCGATGCTCGCCGCGAGCCCCTGGCCGCCGGGCCGGGCCACCGCCAGGGCAAGCTGCCCGACACGGAGCGACGCGGACTCGGCGATCGTCGCCGCCGTCAGATCCTTGTTCTCGACGCGCAGCACGGCAAGATCCGTGCCGGGGTCGCGCCCGGCCAGCGTGGCCTTCACCTCCTGGCCGCCGGCCAGCATTACCTTGATGTCTTCCTCGTTCTCGATGATGTGGTCGGCGGTGACGACGACCCCCGGCGCCCAGACGACGCCTCCCGCCGCGACGTGCCGCCGCGCGCGGACGGCGACGATACTCTTCCCCGCCAGCTCGACCGCATTCGCCAACTCATCGGAAATACCGGCGAGAACGCCGGTCTGTGCTTCTGCTTGCGCGCTCATCGCACGTCCCTCTTCCCGCTAGGGACCGGCCCGCGCCCGACCGTGCGCACCTATAGTGCTCGCTCACGATCGGGCGCATCCGGTACCCACCACCTTTGACCCGCGGCGCCCGCGGCGCCTGGGGAGCGAACCGAGTCGCTCTCTACCATCCATGATGCACCGCGGCCGGTCACGGCTACATCGGCGGAATCGGTGGGCCGGCACCTGGACGATCGGCTAGGGAAGAAGTGGGCTTACCAGGTCGCGGTATACCACCCGGTGAGGTTCAGGGCGGTTTGATAGTCGGGCACCCACACGTCGATATGCGCGCCGGCCACGGCAGGGCCGATATCCAGAGCCGTACAGCTTCCAACCCCGGCGATCGAGAGATGCGTGTAAAGGGGAATGACGTAGGGATCGACCGCGCACACGCCGGGACCTGCCTGCGTGCCGGTAGCGGTTGTCCCGGTTAGGTCGTAGCCGGTGACCCAGACCTGCATCGTATGCGCCGGGCCCGCGGGCGCCGCCGGCTTTGGCGCAACATACGTGGCTTTCGCAACGTGAGGGGTTGGCTTAGCTTTCGCCTTCGCGTGCGCATGCCTGGCTGTGTGCTTCGGCTTTGGCGGTGTCGTCGCCGTGCTGGGCCGGGGCTGGATCGCTCCCGGTGGCGTGTGCGCGGCGGCTGGTATAAGCCGGGCCGACGCGATTCCATGGCCGGGCGCGTTATCCATGAGCGCGGCGCTGCTCGGCGCGACCGCGCCGTGGGTGGCGTTCAGCGCATGCGCCGCGACTGCGGGCCTTGTTGGGACGCGCGATTCGGCCTCGCTCGGCGCGACGCGGGTTGCGGCGAAAAGAACCAGGCTGCCAAGCCAGAAACCGGCGATTGCCAGAGGGACGCCCTTGCGGAACGCGGGGCCGTCGAGTTTGAGCCTACCATCGGAAAGACGGGCCACGCGATTGTCCGTATTCTGGGCGTCTGTCACAAAATGCCTTTACTGATTCGGCCGCTGCCGTAGCCGGCAGTCACGGTTCACGGAAACGATTTCAGCTTTTAAGAATAGCAGATCAGCTTTAAGGTGCAAGTTCGCGCGATTTGCCCGTGCGCCCGACGGCGGGTGTACATCTCTGCTAGCATAGGGCCAGAGCGTGATTTGCGGGACGCGTGGCCCGGTCGAGTGAGAGTCGAAGATACAGGATGAACAACGCCTCTTTTGAGTACGACCTGCTGGTGATCGGTACCGGGCCGGGCGGCCAGAAGGCCGCCATTGCCGCCGCCAAGGCGGGCCATCGCGTGGCTATTGTCGAGAAAAAGGCCACCGTGGGCGGGACCTGTATCAACACCGGCACCATTCCCAGCAAATCGTTGCGCGAGGCCGTCCTCTACTTGTCGGGCTGGCGCGAGCACGCCTTTTACGGCGCGAGCTATGCCGTGAAACACGACATCACCATCAATGACCTGTTGGTACGCACGACCTATGTGATCCAGCACGAGCTGGACGTCATCCAGCACCAGATGTACAGGAACGACGTCGATCTGCTGCGGGCCGGCGCCTCATTCGTCGACCCGCACACACTGAGTCTTGCCATGATCGACGGCAGCGGCACGCGCCAGGTCACGGCAGCGTACATCGTGATCGCCAGCGGCACCGACGCGGCCCAGCCCCGGGACTGCACGGTGGACGATCAGGCCATCTTTACCAGTGACGCCATCATCAAGCTCGATCGCATTCCGCGCACCTTGACCGTCGTAGGGGCCGGCGTGATC
>JANWHV010000041.1 GCA_025450255.1 Chloroflexota bacterium
CTGGACCCGTTGGCGACAGCATCATCTGCACAGCAGACTTGGGGGGTGACCATTGTCAGAGCATGATGACAGCGTCGAACAGAACAATTTACGAGAGGCAACCCAACAATACATCGAACTGTTGCCGCCCGCGCATCGAGGGCTGCTGCAACTCATTGCGGATGATTATAAGAAGCCTCCACATGCGCTGGTCGCCGGAGCCATCGAGCAACTAATTATTGGCTGGACGCAGGAAGTCGTACCGAACGATCGAGACCGCAAGCCAGTCCTGGTGCGCCGGTCAGCCTGACTGTTCCCTGGACATGCCCATGCCGTCATCCACGAACGAGTTGACCCTCGCGGCGCCATGCTGTGTGGCGTCGCCGTTGTCTCGATCGGTCCTTCATGGGCGGAAAGGACCGCGGGACAATCGTCGCCGGGAGTTGTCTAGACGGCCCTAAAGGACCTGGTGGGGCCGAGGGGCTACTCCGATGCATCCTCCGCCCCGTTCGCGAGCGCCTTCCACTCCGCCGAGAGCGTGTCGTGACGCTGCTTTGCTCCATCGTATGCCGTAGCCCAGGTGCGTCGTGCTTGTTGGACGAGCCGTGTGGGCATGTCGGAGTGATATGCCGACTCAAGCGCGGGATCCCCGGCATAACCGCGATCGATCATCTCCGCCGTCCAGGCGGCGCGCAGATCGACGGTTTCCAGTGTTGAAATCCAGGCCTCGGCGACCGCAATGCCGCGTGTAGCAGCGTCCATGGCCTCCGCCTCACGCGCCACTTCTTCTTCAATCTGGCGGACGAAGACAACGCGCCCCGGACTATCCTCGAGATGATATGTCGTGAGCGGAGTCAAGCAGTCGCGCGCATCCGACGAAAGCACCTGCAATCTCACTCGTTGAACGCCCAGGTCGATACGGAGCCGCGCTCTGCCCCGCGGGTCGAGCCACGTCAGCTCTGGTAGCGCGCCCGTGCCCAGCACCTCATCCTTGGCGTCACTCCACCAAAAATTTGTGAGGTGTAGCGTTCCCGCGTAATTGTGCCTGCACAGTCTGTACATTGACGCCGTTTCACTGCCGATCCATGAGTCGCGTTTCAGATCCTCGGTCATCTCGCTCCTCGAGATATGTCGGCAACCATATGAACAATGCGTCGCGCGGACGATGTATGTCCGTTACAGTCTATCACCATCGCCGGCGGGGCGACCGTTGCATGAATGCCAGAATAGGTACGCTATATACAGCATATGGCGAGCAATTGTAAGTCGTTATGTGCATAGATGGTTTTCGACTTGCTGTGCGTCCGCGTAACTGAATCGAGGTTACTGACGTGTCAACTGAGTTGTCGTTGCGAGATTTCGCCCCGCGGCCCATGCTGGTCACGGAAGCCCACCAGGTGCAACGTGCACGCTCCAGCGCGATTGACGCGCACAATCACCTGGGCCGCTGGTTGACCCCGGATCATTCCTGGATGGTCCCGGACGTACACGCGCTCATTCGCATCATGGACGCCTGCAACATTTCGACCATCGTCAATCTCGACGGCATGTGGGGAGATGAGCTCGAGGCTAACCTCGATCGCTATGACCGCGCCTGGCCAGGAAGGTTCCGCACCTTTGCCCAGTGTGAGTGGACACTTCTGGATCGGCAAGATTTCGGCGAGCGCCTCGCTCGCCAGCTTGAAGACAGCATCGCCAGGGGCGCGCGCGGCCTAAAGGTATGGAAAACGCTGGGGTTGCAATACCGTGATCGCTCCGGCAAGCTCCTGGCAATCGACGATCGCCGTCTTGACGATCTCTGGACCACCGCGGGAAACCTGAACGTGCCCGTGCTCGTGCACATCGCCGACCCCGTGGCGTTTTTTCTCCCACTCGACGCGGAAAATGAACGCTGGGAAGAATTACATGAGCACCCTGATTGGCATTTTCCGCCGCCCAACTTCCCGTCCTTCGATACCTTAATCGAGCAGTTCGAGTCAATCATCGCCCGCCACCCGAGAACGACCTTTATTGGCGCTCATGTCGGCTGTTACGCCGAAAATCTTGGCTGGGTCGGACGCATGCTCGACCAATACCCTAACTTCAACGTGGATATTTCGGCTCGCCTTGCGGAACTTGGGCGCCAGCCGTATTCGTCAAAGCGCTTTTTGGAGCGGTACAGCAGCCGGGTCGTCTTTGGGTCGGACAGTTTCCCGCCACAGCCGGAATGTTACGCGCCGTATTTCCGCTTCCTTGAAACGGCCGACGAATACTTTGACTATTCCCCAGACTCTGTTGGCGCCCAGGGTCGATGGCGGATCTATGGCGTTGAACTTCCCGATGCCGCGCTGAGTGACATCTACTCGGCCACCGCCGGGCGATTGATCCCAGAGGCTCTTTCATGACGCGTATCGCAATCGCGGGTACCGGGTCAATGGCGCGTATACACGCCCTGGCATTCCAGTCCGTCCCCGATGCGTTTATTGTAGCGGTGCTTGGCCGGGATACAGGTCGCACCGCCGCCTTTGCGGCAGAATTCGGCGCCGTTCCGTATACAAACCTTGACCTCCTGCTATCCGAGGCGCCATGTGACGTGCTGGATTGTTGCGTCGCCACGCCAGGGCACCGCGAGACAGTCGTCGCTGCCGCCGCTCGTGGTCGTCACGTGATCACCGAGAAGCCGTTGGCACTCAACCTGGCGGACGCCGAGGCAATGATAGAGGCGTGCCGTGTCGCGGGCGTTCATTTATTGGTCGGCCATGTGCTCCGCTTTGAGCCTGAATTTCGGGCCCTGAGCGCTGCCGTTTCCGCCGGCAATATCGGCACGCCAGTGAGCGCCAACTTCCTTCGACAGGGATTCTACCCCACCGGACGCGACGAGTGGTATGGCGATTCGGCGCGGAGCGGCGGCATATTCGTCGATCTCTTGATTCATGACTTCGACTGGGCGCTGGCGCGGTTTGGCCCCGCCAAGTGTGTATTCGCCAAGCTGGTCGACCATCAGGACGCGCCTAGATTTGCCCAGGGCATGGCAATACTCCGGCATAGCGGCGGCGTCATAAGTATGATCACCGGTACCTGGGGCTATCCGGGCGACTTCACGGTGGCGGTTGAATTGGTAGGCACGGGCGGCTTACTACGCCTGCACTCGGACCAGTCAAGGCCGCTTGTATTCCGGCGTGTAACGGAAGCGCGACATGATGCCGGCGTTGCGCTGCCGGATTTGAACGGCACGAGCGATCCGTATCGTTTACAGCTCGCGCATTTCCTGGACGTCATCGCGCGCCGTGCCGAGCCGGAAATCCAACCCGAAGAGTCGCTGGCAGCCCTCCGCGTCGCGCTTGCCGCCGTCGCATCGTCCGCCAGCGGCCTGCCTCAGATTGTCGAAGACACACAGACATGATGGCGCCAATGCGTTTTGCCTTATTAAGCGGGGCGCACGTGCATGCGGAGGCATACGCCAACGTTCTTTCACGTACGTCAGAGTGCTCGTTAGCCGTTGTCTGGGACGACGACACCAGGCGCGGCGAAGCGCTGGCCCGCAAATTTTCCGTCCCATTCGAACCTTCGCTTGCATCGGCGTTGCGTCTCGAAATTGTCGACGCCGCGATCGTCACCGCGGAGAACGCGCTACACCACGCGCTGTGCCTGGCGGCCTGCGCGGCTGGGTTGCACGTTCTGTGCGAGAAACCGTTAGCGCTTTCTGCGACACACGCGGAGGAGATGATCTCCGCCGCCGAACGCGCCGGTGTTCTGCTCGCCACCGCATTTCCAATGCGCCATAATTTGCCCGCGCGCCGGCTAAAAGAGCGGCTGGATGCCGGTGCGCTCGGTACGGTGCTCGCGGTCCGCGCCACGAATCATGGCTCCATGCCGTCCGGCTGGTTCAGCGACCCGCGCCTAGCCGGTGGCGGCGCCGTGATGGACCACACCGTTCATGTGGTGGATATGCTGCGATGGTACTTGCGGGACGAGCCGGTCGAGGTCTATTGCCAGATGTCAAATGGGCTGTTCCGGGGCGCCGTGGAAGATGTGGCTTTCATGCTTATAACGTTCGCCGGTGGCGCCGTGGCGACACTCGACCCCAGTTGGTCGAGGCCCGCCGCGTCATTTCCTATCTGGGGCGACCTTACACTTGAAATCGCCGGCGTCGAAGGCACCGCCCAGCTTGATGCCTTCGCGCAAAAGTTAGAGCTGTATCCATCCGACAGCGGGCGTCCATCGTGGCTGGCGTGGGGCGACAACGCTGACGCGGCCATGATTCTTGACTTTGTTGAGTCAATTCGCGAGCGCCGACAGCCTGCCGCTAGCGGGCGTGACGGCGAGCGAGCACTCGCCGTCGTGCTCGCGGCATACGAATCGGCGGCGTCCGGGCAGCCGGCTGACGTACCGCCGATTATGGTGCATTCCTGACCTATCCCCCGCGGACTGTCCCGACCATTCGCGCCGATGTCCGGCGCCTGGCCGTGCGAGGCCGTCGCCATTTCGCACGCGTGTGTCCGACCCCGTGGTAAACGTGCGACGGGACTGTAACCGTACGTTCGTGATATGGTAGTTTTGAGGAGCGAGCTACACCGCCAGACGGTGATTGGCGCCCACGTTTGGAAGGTTGTTCGTCAGATGGATGAGATGTCCCGCAACTATGTTACGCGTGTGTTCCTCGCCATGTCCGCGCCTCTGCCGCGTGCGCGTTTGCGAAATCTCCTTATGGACGCCGAAAACATCGAGATTGTCGGCGAGGCGGGAAGCGGCGCACTGGCGGCCGAGCGCGCGGTCGATTGCAAGCCCGACATCTTGTTGGTCGACGATCGAATCCTGGCGGACGAGGCCATTGAGCTTTTCTCGCGCCTTCAAGGCACGCCGCCATCGTGTAAGTTCGTGCTCGTGACGCCAAATCCCCAGTCGGTGGTCAACCGTGGGCCGGTGCCGATAGCCGCTATGGTGCCGCTTGATACCGCGGGGCCCTGGCTGCGGCAGCGCCTTGACTCGGTCATGCGCCACGCGAAGATCGAACCCCGTCCGCCCGCTTCCGTACGCGTAGCCGGCATGGAGAGCAGGTTTGTGGTACACCCCGACGTCCAGGCGCCCGTGCCTACGCCAATCTCGAGCTTGGCGACCTCACGACTGGATCGCATGCCGCCTGACGGCGAGGTGATGCCTCTCGATAGTGCCCGGCCGCCACTCGACGAGGACCTATTTGCCACGCGGCGCCTTGATAGCAGCGGGCGCAGGCAGACAACCGAGGCAGGCAATCGTCTATCTGAGCGCCTGGCCGCCACGGTGCATCACCTGGAACAACAGAAAGACAGCGTGACGGGACTCTTTAATACCAAGGTTCTTGGCGGCTCGTTACGTACGCTGGCCGAAGTTGGCTACCAGGCGGCGGTCCTCGTCGTTCATTTCTGGTATAGATCCTCTACAGGCGCGCCGCTCGCGTTTGGCATCGAGCCGAGGACTATTCGTACCGCGGCGGCACTACTCAAGACCAATGTGCGACACCAAGACGTCGTTTGTCGTCTGGAGGACTTTAGTTTCGCGGTGGTGATGCCAGGTATCGCAGCCGAAACCGCGCCCGGAGCGGTTCAACGGGTCCTCGCCGCGCTGAATCGCCTGACGGGGAGCCAGGACGGCGCTGACGCCGTCCTTGAAGTCGCGCACGGCATTGGCTATTGGGCGCCTCCTATGACCGCCGCCGAGCCGCTTGACCAGGCGTGGCGGTCAATGGTAGCCGACCGGAATGCACACACCCAGGTCTAGATCGTGCGAACGTGCGCCGAAATCGACGGTTCGCTCGACGCTGGGCGCGTCCGCAAACGGTAAGGAAAATACTCCCCTTGAAACGTGCGCCGCTTGAGCCACGAGCTGTCTCGGCATCGCGTACGACGCTCGCGCAAATAATGTTACCGGAGGACGCGAATCCCGATGCTCACGTTCACGGCGGCACGATCATGAAGATCGCCGATTCCGCCGCCGGTGTGGCGGCTACCCGACACTGCCGCAGCCGGGTCGTGACCGCGCGTCTTGACGGCATGAATCTTGTTGCCCCCGTTTATGTCGGCAATCTCGTCACAGTCATGGCGTCGGTGAACTTTGCCGGCCGCACCAGCATGGAAGTTGGGGTCCGGGTCACCGCGGAAAATGCCAGAACAGGCGAGGTACGCCACGTCGCGTCAGCTTACTTTGTCTATGTAAGCCTGGACGAAAACGGCAAGCCACAACCGGTGCCGGCGCTCCTGCCGGAAACCGATGAGGACAGGCGACGAATGACGGACGCGGCGATGCGCCGCGAACAACGCCTGCAGTTAATTGAACAATTGGCTCGCGGCGAGGATGCGGCGCCGCGCTGACCCGCATCTCGTCATGGTACTCCACATGCTTAGGTTATGCGCCTCGAAACATTGAACCATCGGCTGACCACATGGTACGATGCGCCGGGCACTGCAACCATTGGCATGTCAATGCGGATACGACGAAATGGCGGGTATAGTGCGATCTGCTCCAAGAAATGTGTTTCTCCTGCTGCTCTTGATCACCATTGTCTCGTGTACCGTTCTCATCCGATTATCTCAAGGTTCCCCGGCGTCAGCCGCGCCCACGCACCAGCTATTACTCGACGATCCGCGGTTTGGTCTGAATACAATTCTCCCGGACAACACGAAACGCGTGCCGGGCATTGCCCGCTTTCCCTGGGCTACTCGGGCGGCGGGCCTCGGCGCGAAAATCAATCGATTTTCGCTTGACTGGCAAAAGGCGGAACCCTCCCCCGGCACGTTTGACTTTGCCGCGCCCGAGGAGGTTGTTACGTCTGACGAGGCACACGGTTTTGACACCATCGCCATACTCGAGCACACGCCTTTCTGGGCCACGAATGTAGCGACCACAAACCCATCCGCCCAGGTGCCCAATGGCCTGTACCTTCCCTGGAACGATCCGGGCAACTTGTGGGGCGCGTACGTGTTCGCCGCGGCCAGCCGCTTCAAGGGCCGCATCGCGTTCTACGAACTATGGAATGAGCCCGACCTGCTGGGCGGCGCGGGCTGGGCCGGGAGCCGCGCCGACTTTTTTCAGCTTCTAAAAGTCGGATACCTCGCGGTAAAAGCCGCGGATCCGGCCGCCGAGGTAGTTACGGGCAGCCTGAACTACAACCCGTCGTGGTTGAATGATGTATTCAGGGCCGACGTGGCAGACCCTGATGCTCAGGCAAACAACTACTACTTTGACATCGTCGGCATACACTCCTACGGTCGGGCGATCGCGCCATATTCGTTGGGGCAGTCCGCGCACGCTATTCTTAAGAACTTCGGTATCCCGGATCGACCCATCTTTGCCACCGAGGTCGGCGTGCCGGTCGACAATGATCCTCCCGTGAAGCCCACCGGGCTGATTGGCACCACGGTCGAGGCGTCTGCCTATATGGTCGAAAGTTTCTCGGCCGCGCTGGCCGGAGGAATCGATCGCGTCCTCTGGTATCGAGACAGCGACGTCGGACAGCCGGGCTATTGGGGCCTCTTCAAATATTCGGGCGAGACCCGTGCCACCGCGGCCACATTCGTCATGCTTTCGCAGTATTTTGCCAGTGTGACCGAGGCGACGCTCACTACCTCGGACCCGGTCACCAAGGTGGTTCTTGATGAGGGCAACCAACGCGTTACCGTGCTGTGGAATGCCGCGCCGCATGATATCACGACCAGTTTGTACGCGGGCGCCGCCGCCGGCGGAACCCTTGTCGACGTGAACGGCGATGTCAGCCCTATCACCCCAGACGCTACTGGGAACTATGTCCTGACCCTTCCCGCGGCAACGGACAATCACGGCGCCAATTCGTCGGACTTCATCATCGGCGGCACCCCCGCCATAATCGTGGAAACGGCGCCGTTTCAGCCAACCCTAACGCCGACACCGTCAAACACCCCCGTACCGTCGGCAACCGAAACAGTGACGCCCGGTTTAACGGATGCCTCCGCCACGGCCGAGCCGTCGCCGACCGTTACCGACACTGCATCGAGCACCGCCTCGGCCTCTCCAACTACAACCGCCACCGCAACGGTCGCGCCCACCAGCACGCCAACTTTTCCCGCGTCGTCAAGCCATTTGTATTTCGCCGAAGGCTCGGCGGATCCACGCTACGGTGACGTGCTCCAGTTCGCGAACCCCGGCGACACCGCGGCGCGCTTGCACATCAGCTTCACTGGCCAAACAGGGCCGCTCACCACCACTGATGTTGTTGCCGCGCCACACGCGTTGGCCATGGTCGACGTGAGCGCGCTCCACCTTGCCCGCGGCCCCATTAGCACAAGCATCCTCGCCGACAAACCGGTTACCGGCTCGCAGGCATTGTATTTCGGCTCGTCCGCTACCGTTGTCGCGGCGCAGAC
>JANWHV010000042.1 GCA_025450255.1 Chloroflexota bacterium
AACATTGTCAGGGACCCTGAGCCGCTCGGAGCAGATAAAAATTGCTCTCGCGGTCGTGAGCGTGATTTTGTCGATCGTAATCCATGCCACATCACTCACGGTCATAACGTTTATCGTGACGGCGGCGGCACTAGCCGTCCTGGCCACGCTGGTCGGCGACGGCACGGAACAAATTAGCTCCAGGCTCGGGTCGGGCGCGACAGGCGTCCTGCAGTCGGCGCTCGGCAATCTGCCGGAGCTATTCATCGGCATTTTCGCCATCCGCGAAGGGCTGATCAATGTCGTTCAGGCAGCCCTGATCGGCTCAATCCTGGGCAATAGCCTGCTGGTTCTGGGGCTGGCCTTCACGTTGGGCGGCTTGCGCCACGGCACGCAAAAGTTTGCACCGGAGACGCCCCGCACGATCGCGACGCTGACGGTATTGGCGGTGTCGGCACTCGCCGTTCCCACCCTGGCCAGCCAGCTTCACACGCCGGCCGCGAGCCACGCCGAGGCCCTGAGCATTGCCTGCTCCGTCGTGCTGCTGCTGGTGTTCGCGGCCGGCATTCCGTTCTCGATCCGAGGTGGGCCGACACAAATCGCGAAAAAAGACGACGAGGTAAACCAGTGGCCGGTGTGGCTAGCGCTCGTCGTGTTACTCGGCGCGAGCGTGGCGGCCGCGTTCGTCTCCGATTGGTTTGTCACCGCTCTAACACCCGCGACACACGCATTGCACCTCTCGCAAGGGTTCACGGGGCTGGTCATCGTGGCCCTCGCCGGCAACGCCGTGGAGAACGTAGTTGGCGTACAGCTCATGGCGCGGAACAAGCGATACTTTGCCATCAGCGTGGTACTGAATAGCCGCCTGCAATTTGCCCTGGCGCTCATTCCGGCGCTAGTGCTGTTGAGTTATGTCATTGGCGCGCCGGTGCATTTAACGCTGGTGCTGCCGCCGCTGCTGCTCGGCTCCCTGCTACTGGCGTCCATACTTGGCGCGTTCGTTGTGTACGATGGCGAGTCGACCTGGCTGGAGGGGTTCGCGCTGATCGGCCTCTACGCGATCATCGCCGCCGGCTTCTGGTGGGGATGATCGGGTCGCGGCGGCGCGTTCATTGGTAGGCCCGTAGCGCAAACCCAGCATGCCGAGTCAGGGCGGCAGCAACAGGCGCGCGCAGGTGGGGCACGATGGAACGCCCGCGCCGGATCGCAGCATCTGTACCGCCGCGGCAGGCACGGAACGATGACAGTTAGAACACTCGCCGGCCACCGCGTGCGCGAACGGTCGTCCTCCAGTCTTGGGAAACAGCGTGCGATACCTGTCGCGGATGTCCGCCGGCAGCTTCGCGGCGGCGTCTCGTCGTACGCCGTCGATCTTCGCGAGCCGCTGCTCGACGTCCACCAGGTCCTTGGCCACCGCGGCCTGACGCGGCACCGAGGCGCGTTCCTCCCGTTGCAATGCGTTCGCCGCCCTTGCCAGGGCGGCGCGAGCGCTTTCCTCGCCCGCGGACGTCGACAGCCATGCTTCCTCAGCCGTTGCCAGCCCGGCCTGCAACCCATCGAGTTCCGCTTGCGCCGCGTTCACTTCTCGCTCGGACTGCAGACGTCCGGAAGCAAGGCGGGCATTCGTGCGCGCGATGCGTAGGTTTGTGTCCTCGACCGTTGCTTCGAGGGCCCGCCGCGCTGACGCCGTTTCGACGACAAGCCGCTCGGCCGCCGCGAAGCGCTCTCGCTCGGCTTCGAGCACCGCGTCTCTGGCGGCGTGGTCACGAGCGCGCGCTAGCTCGGCCAACACCGCGACGCGCTCGCCGTCCTCAAACGCAAGTTGACGCAATGCATCCCACACCGAGGCCGAAAGCTGTGCATCAGGCATCTATGTCCGAGCCGCTGCGTATTCGGCGAATTGTCGCGGCCAGACTGTGCCTCTATTCGCGAGACAACGCACTATTCAGCCGCCTCCTGGGCCGGCTCCTTCACGCGACTCTGGATTATCGGCGCTGCCTTTTCCTTCTTCTTGGTCGATGTCTTCGGTTTGCGAACTTCCTTCTTACCCTTGTCCTTAGAGCCCACGCCTCGTCTCCTTTCGCTTCATCTTGGTGCCATACGAAGTGTACGGTACTCGCGCCTAGCCGTGCGAGGAGCGAGCATCGTCCGCCGTGAACTTGATTTCCCTGTACCTTTTGAGGGTAAAGATACTCAATTCTCGGCATTGGAGTGCCTCACATGGTATCAACTCAGGGCACAAGGCGACTATTCCTCACCGTGGCCGCCGTTTCCATGTTGCTTATTGGATTCGGCAGCGCGAGCAATAATGGTCAGGCCGCGACCGTTCAACCCGCCAAGTGCACGGCGCTGGATACGGCGAAAGATTTGCGGCCGGCGAAGACCGCCACCATGTTGACGGTTGAGCAAGGCTATTGGTGCATCCTTGACCACTACGTTACCGGGAGTCGTCTTGACGACAGAATCCTGCTCCGTGGCGCGAGCAGATCTATCGCGAAGCTGCTCAAGCAGATCGGCATGGACTTCCCGACACCCATTCTGGTGGGCGACCGTGGGGCGGATTGGCGGACGTTCAGCACCGCCATCGAAACGCTAATCGCGAGCACGCCAAGGCTTTCGCCGATCAGCGGCTATATCGCCGAATTTGCCATCGAGGGCATGACGGGCAGCTTGCAAGACGATCACACCGGATATCTGCCCGCCCAGTATATGAAGCTGGAGCTCGATCAAGTCAACGACGGGCCCACGCCGTCGCTTGGTATTATCACCACAACGTTTACCGACACTATAACCAGTCCCATCTATATCACACACGTATTCCCAAAGAGTCCGGCCTCGGAGGCCGGCTTACTGGCGGGCGACACGATTACTGGTATCGATGGACAGCCGGCCGAAACGGGCGGGCAACCAAGCCCTGGTTGGCTGAAAATCATCATCCCCCAGGTAGGAGTCAGCGTTTCCCTGACCATTCGCCGCCCGTCGGACGGCGCCACGAAAACCGTATCGCTGACGGCCCGAACGATGCTCATTCCCGTTACGACGGCACGAGTAATCGGCACGAATATTGGCTATGTGCGGCTCTTTATATTCTCGCATCACGCGGCCGACAATGTATTTACAGCCATCAAGACCATGACTGCCGCTCACAAGCTCGCGGGTTTGGTGATCGACCTCCGTAGTAATCCAGGCGGTGAAGTGAATCAGGCAATACGGCTCGTCTCCGCCTTCGTTCACGGCGTGAACGTCGGCTATACAATCGACGGCAAGGGCAAACGAGGCGCCCAGGCCACCGACGACAGCGTGCCGCTGATCCACATGCCGCTTGCCGTACTAATCGACGGCGGGTCGGCATCATCGTCGGAGCTGGTAGCCGGAACCATGCGCGATTACACGGCGGCGCGGGTGATCGGCCAGCGGTCCGCGGGCATCATCAACGAAGCGCTGTTCTTTGGTCTCAACGATGGCGGCGGCATGGAAATTACCATCGCTCGCGAACTCGGCCCGAGAGCCGAGGCGGTTGATGGCGTCGGCATCACTCCAAACGACGTCGCGACAGCCACGGCGGCCGATCTCTCAGCCGGCCATGATCCGGTGCTGGACAAGGCCGTTCGCTACTTGCACACGGTGGCACTGGCCCACTAAGGATTATACTCTTGAGCAATGGCCTCGACGATCTGGTACAGGCGCGCCGTCCCCGCGGTCTGGACCCTGGAATAGAATTGAACCGGCAATGAGTGTGGTGACAGGGCTAGTCAACGATATACGACGGGCGCCTGGCGAGCGCGACGGCGTGGCAGGGAAGCGGCTAGCCAAACTGCTGCGATGGCTGGCGGTAGTGGCATCGGTAGGCATGTGCTTCGTGTTGCTGCAGGGGACGCTGGTCACGAACTCCGGCAGCGCGGCGGGTTGCGGCAACACCTGGCCACTATGCCACGGTGAAATTATTCCGGAATTTAGCGGCGTCGGCGGAGCCGGCACGCTTATCGAGTTCACCCATCGCGCCGCCGTGCCGATCGAGAGCACGCTCATAATACTGCTGTCGGCAGGTATTCTCTGGTTCTGGTGGGGCCGTCTGGAAGCCAGAATACTGGCGCCCGCGATGATCTTCTTCCTGTTCCTGCAGGCGCTGCTGGGCGGTCTTGCTGTTGAGAATCCCACCTCGGCCGGCGTGCTGGCGGCGCACTTCGGCATCTCGTTGCTTGCCTTTGCTTCCATCGTGCTTACCGCGGCATTCGTGATCGAGGTTGGCAGGTCCGAATCGCTGAGAGACAACATCATGCCTGCATCGCTGCGGTGGTTCGTTCGTTGTTGCCTAGTGTATACCTACGTAGTGGTCTACCTCGGCGCGTACGTTCGGCATGTTGGCGCCAGTTTGTCTTGCCTTGATTGGCCGCTGTGCAACGGAAGGGTTATTCCGCGCTTTGTCGGCGGCGTCGGCACGCAATTCCTCCATCGAGCCGCGGCGGGGATCCTGGTGTTGGTCCTGTTGGCGCTGTTTCTCGCGGTCCGGCATATGCGCGCCGCCCGGCCCGATCTGTACTGGGGAGCGGCTGTGTCGCTCGTTCTGGTCGTATTACAAGCGTTGAGCGGGGCTATTGTAGTCGAGACTCGCATCGCGATTCTGAGCACGCTGCTACACAGCTTTCTGATCAGCCTTCTCTTCGCGACGGAGGCATATCTGTGGCTTCACACGTTGCGACTACCCGCCGGGGCCGGCGCCGCGAATCCTCAGCGTGAAGCCGCCGCGCTGCCACGCGCTTCTCGCGCCGTCAGGGCTTGACCTCCGTCATGCCGCGCTGGAGCCGGCCGGAGATTTTGGCGAAGGCCATCCCTGGCATGCCGGGCCACGGCGAGTTCTATACAGGGTCGGAATCCACGCACGGCTGATACGTACGGCACGACATGCATTACGTGCATTGCGACCTAGCTTGGGTACTCTCGATATGCTACCTTGTAGGGAAATGGTCAGGCGACCGCGCACGCGGGCGCGGCATGTCGCCGGAGTGCTCGGGAACTATTTTGAGGCGCTTTTTGAGGCGCCTCTTCGCTTGTGTAGAGCCGGAATGCCGCGGGGGTAATGCGTGGAGATCACTTTTTTTGGACATAGCTGCTTTCGGCTGCGAGGCAAGGAAGTAGCGCTTATCACCGATCCATACCAGTGCCCTCCCGGTCGCGTCCCGCTCAAGACGCAGGCTGACATCGTAACGGTCAGCCACGATCACCCGGGGCATAACAACGCGTCCGCGATTGGCGGTCAGCCAAAATTGATTACCGGCCCTGGAGAATACGAAATCCGCGGCGTTCTGGTATCCGGAGTCGCATCGTTCCATGACTCCTCAAACGGCTCGCAGCGCGGCAAGAACACGATGTACGTGATCCAGATGGACGATCTCCGCCTTTGCCATCTCGGCGATCTTGGTCACGTGTTGAACACGCAGCAGGTCGACGAGATCGGCACGGTTGACGTGCTGTTTGTGCCGGCCCGCGGCATGGTGCTCGACATGGTGAAGACCGCGGAAGTCATCAGCCAGATCGAACCCACTGTTATCGTGCCGATGCACTATGAGGCGGCAGACGAAGCCGGGCTGGCTTCAATCGAAAAATTTTGCCACGAGATGGGCGTGCGGCAGATCGTGCCGCAGCCGAAACTAACCGTCGCCAAGTCCTCGTTGCCCCAGGAAACGCAGGTGGTGGTGCTCGATGCACGACAGTAAGGAGGCGGCCATGACACCAAAATTTATCTTTGTTACGGGCGGCGTCGTATCGTCGGTCGGCAAGGGTATTACCGTGGCATCCATCGGGCGACTCTTGAAGGCGCGTGAGGTAACTGTCTCCATCCAGAAGCTTGACCCCTATATCAACGTCGATCCTGGGACGATGAGCCCATACCAGCATGGCGAGGTATTCGTTACCGACGACGGCGCCGAAACCGATCTCGATCTCGGCCACTACGAACGTTTCATCGATGAGAACTTGACCAAAGGCTGTAACGTCACCACCGGCCAGATATATTCCAGCGTGATCGCCAAGGAGCGGAGAGGCGATTACCTTGGCGGTACGATCCAGGTCATTCCGCATATCACCAACGAGATCAAAGAGCGGATTCAGCGCGTCGCGAAACAGTCGTCCGCGGAAGTCGTCATTGTCGAGGTCGGCGGTACCGTCGGCGATATCGAAAGCCTGCCGTTCCTCGAAGCAATTCGGCAGATGCGGAAGGACATAGGGCGCGACAACGTGCTCTATATACACGTGACACTGCTCCCGTATATCGGCTCCACGGGCGAGCTGAAGACAAAACCGATTCAGCACAGCGTGAAAGAGCTCCGGGGGATCGGTATCCAACCGGACGTGATTGTGTGTCGTTCTGATTACCCCGTCACCCAGGAATTGAAGGAAAAAATCGCCCTCTTCTGCGACGTGAGCGAGGAAGCGGT
>JANWHV010000043.1 GCA_025450255.1 Chloroflexota bacterium
ACTGGTGGATGAGCACACGCAATTCACGCCGGAGCAGACGACGCTCGTGGACATGGTGGAAATCGGCCGGTACGCCGTGCAGCCGGTGTGGGGCGACGGCCACGAGACAGGCTACTTCACCTTCACCCTGCTGCGATCGCTGTGCCCGTGCGCGCTATGCGCGGCCGGTTAGCGCAGTTGTTGGACGGCGATGTATACGCCCACGATGATGCCCAGGGCATTCAGTCCTAACATTTGAGGCTGGAGCGCGTCGTGTATGGCGGCGCCGGCATGGCCGGGCCCCAATGCCCGCGCGATAGTAAAGGCCGAGCCGGCAACTACCGCCAACGCGACGGTAACGCCGGCGATGATCTCCATCTCCCGTCCCTGCTTATAGCCGGATAAGCGCTTGAGCGCGGCCGCAACCACCACGCCGACCACCAGGCCGCCAATCCAGCCCAGATATGGCACGTAGCTCAAGAGGAAACCGACGCCCAGCGCCAACACCAGGGCGCCCGGAATGACACGGGCGTAGAGACTGGACGTTAGCTGATACTGCGGCAGCTTCTTCATGTGCGCGCAGTCGCGGCACAGGTAGCCTACGGGGCTCTGCACCATGCACGGCACGCAAAATGGCCGGGCACAGCGCGCGCAGCGGAGCAGGGTTTCTACGTTGGCATGGCGGGTGCAGTACCGCGTCGCCGTCCGCTCCTCGGTCCCAGCTTCGGTCATGGCGCCCTCCAGGCAAAACTTGCAACTGAGTTGAGCATATCCCGCTATCAACGTCGAGTAAACCAGTTACGCCAATGCCGGCTCGTAGGAGGGGTGCCTGGAGAGAACGGTCCGCGCAGCCGCGCATCGTGCGTTTGGCCATACCAGAACGCGGTGCACGGCGTTTGGCTAACGTGGTAGCCTACACTGGTATTACGGTGCATTGTAGCCCGCGCGCGGGCGCCACAACCAAACCGCTCGCGTGTATTCGCGCGCGAAGGAGACATGTTCATGCAACAATACGGCGTGGCGATCGTCGGCGGCGGCATCGTCGGCCTGGCCACCGCCATGAAGCTGCTCACCAAATATCCGCATCTCAAGCTGGTCGTGCTGGAAAAAGAGGACCAGATCGCGATGCACCAGTCCGGCCACAACAGCGGGGTGCTCCACTCCGGCATTTACTACAAGCCGGGATCGCTGAAGGCGAAACTGTGCGTGGCCGGCAAGGCTGAGCTGATCGCGTTTTGCGACGAGAACGGCATCCCATACAACCTGTGCGGCAAAGTGATCGTCGCCCTGAACGAGGGCGAGCTGCCGAGGCTGAACGACCTGTACCAGCGGGGCGTGGCGAATGGCGTTCCCGGCATTGAAATGGTGGGGCGCGAGCGTATCAAGGAGCTGGAGCCGCATGCAGCCGGCATCAAGGCTCTCTACTCCCCCAGCACAGGCGTTATCGATTATGTCAAGGTGGCGCATGTCTACGCCCAGAAGGTCAAGGACATGGGCGGCGAGATCCGCACGAACCACGAAGTCACCGACATCGTAAAGGGCAGCACCCTGGTCCTCGAAACGATGGCGGGCGACGTGAACGCGAAGTACCTGATCACCTGCGCCGGCTTGCAGTCCGATAAGATTGCCGCGACGACCGGCGCGCCGGACAACCTGCGCATCGTGCCGTTCCGCGGCGACTACTATACCGTCAAGCCGGAAAAGGCGTACCTGTGCAAGTCGTTGATTTACCCGGTGCCCGACCCGGCGTTTCCGTTTCTGGGTGTGCACTTCACCATCCGCATGGACGGAGAGGTGTGGGCCGGCCCAAACGCGGTGCTGGCGTTCAAGCGCGAAGGCTATAGCCGCTGGGAGGTCAATCCGAAGGAACTGTTCGAAACCTTGGCCTACAGCGGCTTCCAGGCGATGGCGCTCAAATACTGGCGCATGGGCATGACGGAGATGTACCGCGACTACAGCAAGAGGGCCTTCGTCGCGGCCATGCAGGCGTACATCCCCGAAATCACGGGCGACGACGTCTACTTCGGCCCGTCCGGGGTCCGCGCCCAGGCCATCGCCTCGGATGGCGCGCTGCTTGACGACTTCTCAATCTTGAACTCCAGGAACATCATCCACGTGCGCAACGCGCCGTCACCTGCCGCCACGTCGTCACTGGCCATCGCCGGCACCATTGTGGGCGCCGCGACCAGGGCGTTCGGACTGCAAGCGCCAACGTCCGCCGCGGTGGGCGCGCCGGCATCAGCCGGATAGCTATGCGCGACCCGGCCCGCGCGGCGGATCACCGCGCGGGCCGGGCAACAACGGGTACGGGGGGCACGGGAGCATGGGCACTGTGCGTGGGGTGGCCGAGATAGTACTCGCAGTCCACGCCTACACATTGTACGGCGCAGAATCACGGGGCCGCGTATGCTTAGACCCACTCGCGGCCCGTAAGCGCGGCGCGCGCCGCCAGGACTCGTTCGCGCGCGGCCAGGGCGCTATCGCCAAGAGCCGTGAGATGCCCCATTTTCCTCCCTGGCCGCGGCTCGGCCTTGCCGTACATATGCAGCTTGACATCCGGCATTGCCAGCAGACGCTCCCATAGCGGCTCGCCGTCGCGCCACAGATCGCCCATAAGATTCGCCGTGGCAGCAGGCCGCAGGAGGTCGGTGGGCGCTACCGGAGCGCCTACGGTGATGCGCGCCTGTTGCTCGAACTGGCTGGTCACGCATGCCTCGATCGACCAGTGCCCGGAATTGTGCGGGCGCGGCGCGATTTCGTTGACCAGCAGTTCTCCCTCGGTCGTCACAAACAATTCGACCGCGAGCAGGCCGACCAGCTCCAGCACTCGCGCCAGGCGCGCGCCGATCCTGCGTGCGGACAAGCCAACCTCGAAGCCCACCGGCGCCGGGGCCATCGACGTGTCGAGAATGCCGTCGACGTGAACGTTTTCCGCCGGATCATAGGTGACCACGCGGCCCTCTACGTCGCGCGCCACGATCACGCTCAACTCGCGCTCGAAGGTCACAAACTGCTCCAGGATGCATGTGCCCCGTAGCGCGGCATAGGCGGCATGCGCTTCCTCGGCGGTCCTGACGACCTTCTGACCCTTCCCGTCATACCCCAGGGTCGCCGTCTTGAGCACGGCGGGCAGGCCAACCTGGAGGATCGCCGCGACCAGGGAATGGCGGTCGTGCACGGGAGCGAAGCGCGGGACGGCTATTCCCGCCTCGCGAATGAAGCCTTTCTCCAGCAGGCGGTTCTGCGCGATACGCAGCGCGTGCGCGCCAGGGCGGACCGGCAGCAACGATTCCAGATGATCGACCATTGCCACCGGAAGGTTCTCGAACTCCAGGGTCACGACATCGGCGCTGGCGGCGAGCGCCGCCAAGGCGTCGGGATCGTCATAACGGCCTACCACATGGCCGTCGGCCACCTGGGCAGCCGGGCAATCAGCGGTGGGGTCGAGGGTCACGACCGCGTACCCCATGGTCCGCGCCGCAATCGCCGTCATGCGGCCAAGCTGGCCGCCGCCAAGGATGCCAATCGTGCTCCTGGGCGGCAGCACGGTCATACGGAATCCTGGAGCACGCGCGCGGTTTGGGCTTCACGATAACGCCTGAGCGCCTCGCGCGCGGCCGGGTAGCGAGAGCCAAGGATAGCGGCGGCAAGCAGCGCGGCGTTCACGGCGCCGGCGCGGCCGATCGCCAGGGTGCCGACGGGGATCCCGGCCGGCATCTGCGCGATCGATAGCACGGAATCGATACCGTTCAGGGCCTTGCTTTGCACGGGGACGCCGAGGACGGGCAAGACGGTTTTCGCGGCCGCCATGCCGGGCAGGTGCGCGGCGCCGCCCGCCCCGGCAATAATAACCTCGATCCCGCGGCCTTCAGCCTCGCCGGCATAGCTGAACAGCAGATCCGGCGTGCGATGGGCGCTGATCACGCGTGACTCAAAAGGAATGCCCAGTTCCACAAGCGTCGTCGTGGCGTGGATCATGGTTTCCCAATCGGACTTGCTGCCCATGATCACGCCGACCAATGGATGGATCGCGTCAAGGCCGGGCATCTCTGCCGAGTCAGCCGGATTCATCATCACCTCCCGATCAGCACGGTACCCTACGATCATACCGGCCATGCCCGCCGCGTGGAGCCGTTATCGAGGGACGTGGTCGCGGCCGTCGAGCCGAGCGAACCTTTCGCGCGCCACGTCCTTACGATGCGGAGGAAACGACGCGTTGGGATCCAGCGAGGGATTGGGGAGGACTTACGATGACAACGGAACAGGGTAGGCTACATCACGTTTCCGCCGGCTCTCTGAGCAGTGGGACGGCACAGACCTCCGGCATGCGCAGACTGGCAGCGATCTCGGGAGCGTCGGTGGGGGCGCAGGCAATCTGGATGGGGCAGACGCACGTGGCGCCAAGCACGAACTCGGGACCGCATCATCACGGCCACTCGGAGACGGGTATTTACGTGGTGTCGGGCGATCCCGTGTTCGTCTATCACGACGGCGAGCGCGAGGTGCGCATTGCCACGCACCCCGGCGACTATGTGTACGTGCCGGCGTTCGTCCCGCATATCGAAACCAATCCGTCGCCAGACGTGGAGGCGGTGGTGGTCATCGCGCGCAGCACGCAGGAGGCGATTGTGGTGAACCTTGAGGGTCTGAGCGGCGGGTAGGCGACCGCAACCTACCTGCTGACCCGCAACGGTACCGCCAAGCCCTCCGGCAAATCACCAATCGCGGCGCCGCTTGCCGAGGCCTGGAGCATAACGGCGCCGCTCGCCCTGGCGGCGCGGTCGGGATAGCCTGGAATCGTGACGTACGCCTTGAACTCGCCATGAGCGTCCACCACGGCGGCGGCGCGCAGGCGCAGGCTCGGCGGCGTATTTGGACCGCCAAGCGAGAACCGCACCACGGCGTTGGGTGTCCACTACTGGCCCGCGATTCCTACCGTGTCCCCCAGGCGCACGGTATAGGCCGAGACCTGCACGCGGGGATCCGGGTACACGTCGTAGGGCGAGCCAACCCTGAAGGTCCAGGCACTCGATCCTATCGCGCCTGTAACCTCTTTCCACTTGAGATAGGCGCTATAGGACCCGGCGCGGAGATACCCGGCATAGCCCAGGCGATACCCGCTAGCGGCGCGGGTGATCGTCGTCTTTACGTCCGTGCCGTTGATGGTCAACGCCGTCCATTGCAGGGCG
>JANWHV010000044.1 GCA_025450255.1 Chloroflexota bacterium
GCGATCCGTTACTTTGGCGGCTCCAGAGCAAGTCTGTAGATACCCTGCGCCGTACCCGCCAACAAGGCGCGGTCAGTCGCGATCAGGGACAATACGATCCTCGCGACTCCCGTTAGCGGCGGCCCGTATGGCGCCCACGATCGTCCACCGTCGCCACTTGTATAGATGCCGTTGCCCATGGTGCCGAGCCACACGTGGCCCGCGCCGCTCAACAACGCCGCGCCATGGCTCCCCGCCGGCAGGCCCGCGGCGCTCGGGTTCCACGTCAGCGACGTGAGGCTGGCACGCCACACGCGATGGCCCATGGTGCCTGCCAGCATGTCGCCCGAGCCTGAGCCCGACGCCTCCAGAGCCATGATGCCTTCGTCACCCTTGAAGCCGGCGTCGGCGGCACGCCAACTCAGACCCCGATTGGTGCTTTCAAGGATCTGGGTAGGGCCCGGCGTCACGCCCGCGAATACCGTGGCCGAGGATGTACCGGCCCAGGCAAGAGCGGAGATGGCGCGGCCTGCGACGCCGTGGACGAGCGACCATCGCGCCCCAGCGTCGACAGTCCGCCAAATGCCGCCGTTCGCCCCGGCCAGCATAATGCGCGAGTCGCCGGGATCCACGGCAAGCGCGTAAATCCCCGCGTTGCCGAGCGCGCTTGCTTCCGGCTTCCAGTGCAGCCCGAGGTCACGGCTCACATACAGGCGCGACGAGTCCCCCGCCGCCGCGATCGCCCGGTCGGTGTCGAAAAACGCGATCGCCCATAGTGCCGGATCCACGGACGGCAGGCCGCGATGCACTATCGTCCAGCTTTTGCCGGTGTCGACACTGCGCATGAAGCCGCGTGTCGTCGCGGCGAACAAGCGCGAGGCGTTCCGAGGATCGGCGAGAATCCCGTGTACGATCGCGTTCGCGCTCACGTGCATCCATGCCGGCGCGCGTGTCTGTTGGGACGTGGCGATCGGGGTCGCGCCCGACCCGACGTTTACGCCGCGCTCCGGCAACGCCCCGGGTTGCCGCTCGTCGTACGCTACCGCGCTGGCGCCCAGGACCGCGATCGACATCAGAGCAGTTACGGCGCCAATAGTAACGCGCATGCGCTTCGACACCGGCCCTCACTTTCCGATGCAAAAATCACTGAAGATTCTATCCAGCACGGTTTCATGTACATCGATGCCCGTCACGCCGCCAATCGCGTCGAGCGCGGACCGTAGATCGATGCAAACAAGCTCTGGCAGCCGTCCGGTGCTCAATCCGGATTCGACGCGGATCAGGGCGCCGACCGCCTCCCGCAATGCCTCGGCCTGGCGTGTATTTTCCACCAGTGTGTCCTCGGCGTTCAGCGCCATGCCGCCGAGCGCGAGATCCGCGAGCGCGTCTTCCAGCACGATCAAACTTTCTTCGCGGATCGCCGAGCAGTGCACGATGGCAGCGGGCCTCCACACTTCGTCGAAGAGTGACTGGTATCGATCAGCCATGACGTCCGCCAGATCGCTCTTATTCTTGAGCAGAATCACCGGGACGTCCATCGCCGAGGATCTCAGGGCGCGGGTGGCGGCCACATCCTCCGCGTCCAACGGCCGGCTTCCATCCAGCACGAACACCACGATTGCCGCCGAGCGCAGCGCGGCATGGCTGCGCTCGACGCCGATGCGCTCGACCACATCTCCGGTTTCGACCAGGCCGGCGGTATCGATCAGGAACATCGGTATGCCGTGAATATCGGCGGGCTCCTCGAGCGTGTCCCGGGTGGTGCCCGCCACCGGCGTAACGATTGCCCGATCCCGTCTGAGCAAGGCATTCAGCAGGCTCGATTTTCCCACGTTTGGCTTGCCCGACAGGACCACGCGCACGCCGTCCCGCAGCAAAGCGCCATGTCCCGCGCGCCGTAACAAGCCTTCAAGCGCGCCGCGCGCGGCCGTCACGTCCCCGGCCAATTTCGGCGCCGCCTGCTCCGGCAGACCTTCCTCGACGAAGTCGATCGTTGCCTCCAGGTACGCGAGCGTACCCGCCAGTGCCCGCAGTAGGGGGTCAAGGCGCCGCCCAAGCGCGCCGGTTAGCCCCTGCGCCGCTACCTGCGCGGCGGTAGCGGTGCGGGCGCGGACAATGTCGATCACCGCTTCGGCTTGCGCGAGGTCGAGCCTTCCATTCACGAAGGCGCGCAAGGTGAATTCGCCGCGATCCGCCATCCTGGCGCCACAAGCAAGGCAGCTCGCGAGAACGCCGCGCAGTACGCTGGGGCTGCCGTGGCAGTAAAACTCAACTACATCCTCGCCGGTAAACGAGTGCGGACCGGCCATAAAACAGGCCAGCGCTTCGTCCAGGAGAATATCGGTTTCCGGCTGGTGAAGATGACCGTGGACCATGCGGTGGGATTGAAAGCCGGGCCGGGAACGCGTGGCGCGGAACAACCGGCCGGCGATTTCGCGCGCCTCGGGCCCGCTCACGCGCACGATGCCGACGCCGCCCTCGCCTGGCGGCGTCGCAATCGCCGCAATGGTGTCGTCAGAGGCGGGCATACTCCAACAAGCGGCGCTCCGCCTGCTCCCGCGTGGGAATCCCCTCGGTCCCCAGGTGTTCTACGTGGAACGACGCTACCACGGCGGCAAACCGGGCCGAGGCGACCGCGTCGCCAGTCTCGTAATAGCGGATCAGGAACGCAGCCGAAAACACGTCGCCCGCGCCATTTGCATCCACTTCGTGTACCGGGAATGCCGGGATCCGCGTGGCCGCTTCGCCCTCGAAAAGGGTGGCGCCGTGGCTCCCGTCGGTCAATACGACGATGCGATGGGCGCGTCGATAGAGATCGATGACGCCGCGTTGGCTGCCGATGTCCTCCTCGCTCAGAAAGCTCACCTCGACTGGAGGCGCCCAGGCCAGCATTTTCTCCGCGCCCAAGGGGTGGACGTGTCCGTCGGCGCCCCATTCGCGCAGCCAGCCCTGGACCGACGCGCCGCGGAGTGAGCCGTGAAAGGCCGCCAGAAGATCGTGGTCAATTTCCTGCGCCACCGGCCCGAAATGCACTAACGGCAAGGTGCGCCATTGCTCCGGTACGTCATCGGCGCGCAGATTGCGGGCAACGTCGGTGATATATTGTTCGCGGATGCCGTCGACAAACTCATGACGGAACGTACACCACACGGGCGACGGTACGTTCTTGACTTCCACTTCACTGGGCAGCACGAGCGCCGCGCCGCCTTCCGGCATACTGGTCAGCACGTGTACGCGCGCGCCGAGACGAAGCGCGGTTATCGCGGCAAATAGGGCGGTTCCACCCCACTCACGGCCATTGGGCGTGAAGTCGACCGTGATATGGCCCACGACCAGATACGATACGTGCGATTCGCTCACCGAGTGCCCTGACGCGGCGCGATTACCACGCAGCGATTCGGCTCCTCGCCGACGCTGTTGGTGACAACCCAGGGGCTATTCTGCAAGGTCATATGCACGACGCGGCGCTCATTCGCCGGCATCGGATCGAGAACAATTTCTTGATTGTTCTGACGCACGCGCGATGCCTGCCTATTCGCCAGGGACCGCAGCGTCTCGTCACGCCGCATCCGATAATGCTCTACGTCGACGATTACCTTGCACCATCGATTGACGCGCCTGCCGACGATCGCGTTTACCAGATACTGCAGCGATGCCAGCGTGTCGCCGTGACGCCCGATTAGCAGTCCGAGATCGTCGCCCATAACGTCGAGTACGATCGGCGTGCCCGTGCTTCGCACCGAGGCCGTCGCCTCGATTCCCATGCGCGCCATCAACTCGCGCACGACCTCAACGGCTACCTCGGCGACCGCGTGCTGGTCGGTGCGCTGGCCGTCGGGTTGTGCGTCGTCGCCCGCGTCGACGTTTTCGTCCGCGAGCATCTCGGGAGCGGCGAAGGCAGCCGACTCAGGATCCAGCGAAGGGTTTTCCTGACGCGCCGCCGCCGCCTGTTTTCGAGCCCTAGACACCAGCGGCGATGATTCTATGTCCTCGCCAAACTGCTGCGTGTCGAGAGTGGGCGTCGAGCGCGGCGCGGGCTTGGCGGTTTCCGGCGCGCGTCGCGACAGGATAGCTTTCGGCAAGGCGAGGATGCGGGCGTTCTCGCCACCCATCCCCAGGAAACCCTTGCTACCCTCGCTGATCACGGTGATGTCAATCTCGTCACGCGGCAATCCGAGTCGCGTCTCAGCCTCGGAAATAGCCTCCGCGACGGTCTTGGCGCTCACGGTGATGCTCTGGCTACCCCGCTCGTTGGTCACTTTTTTGCTCCTTTTGCGCTGGGTCTGCCACGTGAGCCTCCTCGCCCATGTCGCTGCGCATATCGATCCATTTTAGTTGCCCGTAGCGCTTCAGCCTCTGACGCCGTGCGTTCAGGTTCGGCCGCGGCGGGTTTAGCGGTCCGTGCCTCCGGTCGAGGGGCATTGCCGTTCCGGGTCGGCGCCGGCGTTTCGCGGGCCGCGAACGCGCGCGCCAGGAAGCCGCCGTCGCCACGCGTGGGTGGCGTGGGCGCCGTGGCGCCATCAGCATACGGTATCGACATCGGGCTGGTCCAAAGCGAGCCCCAGCCACCGATAAAGAACTGAAGAATCATCATGATGATGTTGGACGTGACCCAATACACGGCCAGTCCGGAAGGGTAGCTCCAAGCGAACACGACGATCATCAGTGGCAGGAACTGCATGATCTGGTTCATCTGGCGCTGCTGCGGATCGTTGGTGGGATTCAGCATCATCCGCTGCTGAATCCACTGGGTGATACCGGCCACAATCGGCAGAATGTGGGTGGGATCGGGTTGGCCCAGTCCGGTAGAGAGCCACCGGAAGTGCGCTTCGGATAGTCCGGGGTGCGCACCATGGTCGTGGATCAGATTTCTGGGGTCCGAGAGATTGCGGAGTACGAGAAACAGGCTCCAGAGTATTGGGAGTTGGATCAGCGGCAATAAACAGCCAAGCGCGGGATTGTGATTGTGCTCTTTATAGAGCGCCATCGTCTCGCGCGTGAGTGTCTCTCGGTCTTTTCCGTGCTTTTTCTGCAGTTCCTTGATTCTTGGGCTCAACGCCATCATCTTCTTGGATGAGCGGATCTGAGCCACATAGAGCGGAGACAGGGCCGTGCGGATGATGATCGTAAACAATATGATCGCGATGCCATAGTTCATCGTGGCATCGGTCAACGTGACGATCAGCCACTAGAGCGGCCGTTGAAAGATGAGAAAGATATCCACCGAGACGTTCTCCTACTGCTGGCGCCACACGATTACGGCACCGGGTCGTAGCCTCCCTCGCACCAGGGATGGCAGCGCGTCACGCGCCTTATTGTCAATTTTAAACCCGCGATCGGCCCGTACCGGGCTATGGCCTCTTCGCTATACGCGGAGCAGGTTGGGTAAAACCGGCAGGACGATAGCAGCAGTGGGCTAATAAGCCCTCGGTAAACTCGCACTATAGCCAATAAAACGTGTTTCATGGTTCTCGGATACAACTACGCGGAGTTGATACGCCCGAGTAGGCGGGCTTGCCCCAGTTGCCGCCTCACGGCCTCGTCTACCGCGTCGAACGGCTTACCGGCGATTGCCGGCCTGCTAATAATTACTACATCGTATCCGACAGGCATCGACGGCAGGTATGCCCGCATCACTTCGCGCAACACGCGCTTTACCCTGTTCCGCACGTGGGCCTTACCGACGCGCTTACTCACCGTAAAGCCCACACGCGTCACGGACCCTCCAGTTGGCGCCGCCGTAACTACCAGCCATGGATGCGACCATGCCTTACCGTCTCGCCGAACTTTCGCGAAGTCTTCCGCCCGGCACAATCGATGCTTACGTGGCAACATTGAATGTGTACTAGCTGGGCTCCGCCAAAACCCGCCAAATCGCCCATCGCGACGTGACCATGGGCCAGGCGGCTAACAACTCTCGGCGTGCCGTGCCTTTCAACAAGTTGAGATTCATGCGCTTCATGCTTCGACGATCGAGGCCCTTAGATCGTGAGGCGATGTCGCCCCTTGAGCCTGCGCGCCTTCAGCACACGCCTTCCGTTCGCCGTCGCCATGCGCGCGCGAAAGCCGTGCTTGCGCCGTCGTTTGACCTTCTTCGGTTGCCACGTTCGCTTCATGGAGTAGCGTTCTCCCTCTCTAAGGGTCAAGTATAGCAAAGGGCCGGGTTCACGGCCTTCAAGATTATAGCGGTAGCGTCCCAGTGCGCGGCAAGCCACGACCACGCACCGCGTCGTACGCGCGCGTTCAATGTGCTCGCCCTCGCGTGACGTGGCGCGGCTACGCTTGCGAAGGCGGCCTACCACCAGGTCGAGTATCGTTCCTCGGTCCACGGGTCGCCCCGCATGTGATAGCCGTTCTGTTCCCAGAAGCCCGGCACGTAATGGTTCAGAAACTCCAGGCCGCGCACCCATTTCACGCTTTTCCAGAAATATAGGTGGGGAACCACCAGGCGCAGCGGCCAGCCGTGTTCCGTGGTCAAGTCGGCGC
>JANWHV010000045.1 GCA_025450255.1 Chloroflexota bacterium
CCGAGCCGGAGGCCCGGGCCATGAGCACGGCGAGGGGCAGCGTGGGCATCAGCGGCTCGTGAACGTGGAGCACGTCGAAATGTTCGGCGTCGAGCACTTGTCGAACGCGCCGGGCAAGCCGCGAGCCGAACGGCACGCCGAGCGTGATTCGCGCCACGGAACCGTTTCCGGGCACCGGCGTGACCCTGCCGATGCGGTAGACGCCGTGACGGTCTTCCTCAATGCCGTCGTCGGAGCCGGGAGCGATGATGCGGACTTCGTGGCCTTTCTTCAGGAATTGCGAGCACAGTGCGTCTATGTGCTTCCCGACGCCGCCCGGCACGCTGTAATCGTATGGTGAAACGAGGGCAATTTTCATCGCGATCTCACGGCATGGCCGCGCGTTACCGCGCGTGCTAACGCTTTCAGGGCTCGTCTCATTTCCCTGAGCCAACGCGCCGCCGAGACGATCGTACGCCGGCTCGACGGGCCTGGCGCAAAAATCGGCTGTTGCACAACCCATTGCCCGGGATCGCGTCCAATCTCGCGTTCCAGCATCAACGAAAGGGCGCGCATTCCCGAGTCAAGGTCGTCTTTGAATGACCGTTTTCCCGAACCGTCCGGCTGCGTCATGGGCGCCGTGGCGCCCGCAAACTGGAGCGCCGGCACGAATCTGCCGGTAATGCGGTTGTCGCCGTGACGGTATCCGAACGCGCCAAGTACCGGCGCGCCGGTGCGAAGCGCCAGAACTATTGCTGCCTGCGGCAGGCAAACGTTTCTGCCGAAGAGTTCCACCTGGTATCCAGTTCCCTGAATATCGCGGTCGCTGACTATAACCGCCGTGCCGCCAGATCTGACGTGCGCCGACAGCAATTTGAATGTGTCCAGGCCGATGGGTACGATGTCCGTGCCGAGCGCCGCACGGTGCTTTCGCACTTCCTCGAGCAATTCAGGCGGCTCCACGGGTTCTACCGGAATGAGCGTCCGGATGCCGTGCAACGGGAGCTTCTGCACGACCATGTCAAAGTTACCGAGATGCGCGCTAACGAGGATCACGCCTCTACCCAAGGCGTTGGCTTCGTCGAATGGCCGCCAATCCGTCACCTCGATGGCGCGCACGGCTTCGGCCGCGTCAGGTCGTGCAAGCCGGAAAAGATCGACGTAGTTCAACATCGCGTGCTGGAATGCCCGCCGCGCGTCACGGCGTACTGCCGCGTCACCCTCGGACGCACCGCGCGCGATCGCGATGTTAGAGGTCAGCGCGCGTCGCCGTGATGTCGGCAGAAGGGACAGCGCGGATCCAATCGCCCTGGCAAGCGCGTAGCAAAAAGCGCGCGGCAGGACGCAAAGTACACGGGTGACGACTTTTAGCGCGACAATCTTCCACATTATAGGGCTCGCACGGTGGCCTGAATCTGGACGCGCACGTTTACGGATCCTCTCCTGCCGCTCATGCCGAGGATAGGCCGCTTGAAGCGGTGCTGATATCTTCGTCCACCCGGCGCGGCATGGGCACAGTCGCGCGTACCGCCGCGACACCATCCAGCAAGCGGGCGAGACGCGCGCGTCTCGCCCGCTCTACGGTACCCGTCCGCCACATGTCCCTGAACATATACCATTGGTGCGGGGCGGTGCGGATTACCTTTTCCAACCCCTCGACAACTAACTGCATCGTCGCCGCAACGTCGTCGGCGCGCGTTCCCGAGCGCACGGGTTCAATCGGGGGAAGAATCAGGCCATGAAACGTCCCATTCGCCTTTCGCCTGAGGCCGCCCACGAGAATCGGGCAGCGGGCAAGTAGCGCCAGGGTTGCGGCGCCGGCCGGAAAGCTCGTCTCATTGCCGAAGAATCGTACGACGACCCCGTCACCCGAGGATAGTGGCCGGTCCGCCAGGATGCCGAGTATGTGGCCGTCGCGTAACACTCTGGTCATTTGCCGAACGTTGTCCATGGGCACCACGCCAAGACCATACGATGCCCGAACATCGCTCACCAGCCTATTGAGCCGGCGGTTCTTGAACGTCTCGGCGACCGCGAATATTCTACCGGGACTGTGGTGTGCCAGCGCGGCCGCCGCCATATCCCAGTGTCCGAAATGGGCGGTGACGAATATGGCGCCACGCCCGGTTGCAAGCGCGCCATCGACATACTCCCAGCCCTCGGTATCGGCCGTATCGCGACGCACGCGCTCGACAACGCGGTCGAAGGCGGCGAAGTCGAGCAGAATCTCGCCATAGCCGCGCATCGAACGACGTCCGATCCTACGCGCGCGCTTCGCCACGGTCGGGGCCGGATCTTGCGTCCCACCCGTGAGCACGACGCCCAGGTTCCGATAGACGTTCGCGCGTTTCCCCGGCATCGCGAGAAAAACGGCGCTGCATGCGGCTCGCGCAATGTGCCGAAGTGCCGTATCCGGAAAGTGCCGGCCCACGAAGCGGAAGAAGATCAGCCCCCAGTACATCGCCATTCCACTACATTCCAGCGCTAAAGGGCGGTGGTTGGGGGACCAGCAGCGGCGGTTCATCGCGCTCCGCTGTGGTCGCGTCACTCGGTGCGTCGGTCAGCAGGCGGACTAAACGCTCCTGATAGGTGACGAAGACCGGCCGGTTGAGCGAGCAAAATACCAGCCTCCCCTGCTTTCGCGTCTGGACAAGGCCGCACCGCACCAGGACCCGAAGATGCCACGACACCAGCGGCTGGCTCGCGCGCAGGCGCAGGCTAAGATCTTTTACGCTGACCTCTGACGAATGGGTAAGCTCGGAAACGATCCTGAGCCGGCGCACGTCGGCAAGCGCGCGGAAATAGATTCGTAGCTCCCGCCATTCCCGCATACTATCCTCACTGATGACAAACCGATAAAGAAATGTTTATTCAACTTCCGCTTATGAGTTTGAGCCAAGCGGGACCTGCTGTCAAGATCTGGCGCGCCCACGTCGAATAACGGTCGAGCCGGAGCCGGCGCGAAACCGCAATCTTTTCAGGCAATGCCGTGGAGAGGCCATGCGGATTCGGACGGCAATCAGGCTGTTTGAGACTGTTGGCCGCCGTCTCGACGAACTTCGTAGACATTCCGCACGCGCTCGAGCCGCATGAATACGCGGCTTAGCTGATCGATGTCCGTGATCTTTAGCGTGAGGTGGATCGTGGCGCTTCCATCGGGATGCGAGTCGACGGTAGCGCTGGCAATGCTTACCCGTTCCTCGGTTACCGCGGCGCTCACATCGCGCAGCAGCCCGTCGCGATCCCACGCACGAACGATGATGCTCACATTATAGAGCGCCGTCTCGAGCGCTCGTCCCCAGTCAACCTGCACTAACCGCTCTGCTTCGTGTTCATTGAGCACCCGCGTACATTGGGAGCGATGGACTGTTATGCCGTGGTTCCGTGTAATGTAGCCGGTAATCTGGTCGCCGGGCGCCGGCTGGCAGCACCCCGCGAGGCGAGTCAACAAATCGCCAACGCCCATCACTTGAATCCTGCCGGCGCCCGTGCCTGATGTACGTGGCGCCTCGGTAGGTAGTGAGGGTGTCTGCGCATCCTCACGTGGATGCAATCGCATGACCACGCCTTGCGGACTGGCGGCGCCATAACCGACCGCGGCAAACAGGTCGTCGGCCGTGCGGAAATCTAGCGCGTTCGCAACTGCCGTTAGCATTTCGGGCGTGACCGCGGAAAGGGTGCGTTGTTCCAGCCTACCAAGTTCGCGCTCGACAAGGTCCTTACCCCGCACAATGTTTTCGTCGCGGTGCTGGCGCTTAAACCATTGGCGTATCTTCTCGCGCGCGCTCGCCGAGGAAACGAAGTTCAGCCAATCACGGCTCGGACCATGCGCGGTCTTGGTAGTAAGGATCTCGACCCGGTCCCCATTGTGCAGTTGGTAGTCAAGCGGCACCATGATGCCGTTCACCTTCGCGCCGATGCACCGGTGTCCAAGCTCGGTATGGACGCGGTAGGCAAAGTCCACGGGCGTAGATTTCGCGGGTAAGTCTATGATGTCGCCCTTTGGACTGGACACGAACACCTGGTCCTGGAAAACGTCGATCTTGACTGTATCGACAAAGTCCCTGGCATTTTGCGTCAGCTCGTCTTGCCAGCTCCTCAGCATCGATATCCATGTGGTAAGCGCGGTCGGCAACGCGGCAGCCGACCCTTGCTCTTTGTAATACCAGTGGGTCGCCACGCCAAACTCGGCCATGCGGTGCATGTCCTGCGTCCGTATCTGCACCTCGGTTGGCCGTCCCTCTTCGCAAATGACCGTCGTGTGCAGTGATTGATAACCGTTCGGCTTCGGCATCGCGATGTAATCTTTGATGCGAGCCGGCAGAGGCGGCCAATGGGCATGAACGAGCCCCAACACCTGGTAGCACTCGGTGATCGATCCCACGGTCACGCGCAGCGCGAAGAGATCGTAAATGTGCGACAGGTCAGTCTCGCCCGACCGCGCCAGTTTCTTATAGATGCTGTAGAGATGTTTGGCGCGCCCGCGTACCTCCGCCTGAATACTGTGTCGGTTTAGCTCGTCACGCAGCAGCGCCGTGACCTTCGCGATATATTCTTCGCGCTGGGTACCGCGCGTGGCAAGCTCGGCCACCACACCGGCGTAGGCCTCCGGCTCAAGGTATTTGAACGCGGTATCCTCAAGCTCCCACTTAATTTGAGCCATGCCAAGTCTGCCGGCGAGCGGCGCGTAGATTTCCCGCGTCTCAAGTGCGATACGCTGTTGTTTTGCGGAGGGCAACGCGTCAAGCGTTCTCATATTATGTAAACGATCGGCGAGCTTTACCAATACGACACGCGGGTCTTCAGCCATTGCCATGAACATCTTCTTGATGTTCTCCGCCTGCTGTTTGAGCGCGCGCTCCCGACCCTTCCGCTGCTCGTCCGATGTGAGATTCTGCTGTTCCGCCCAGTTACGCTGCCGGCGCCCAATTTCCTCGAACTTCGTTACACCATCCACGATGTGCGCCACGGAGGCACCGAATTTTTCGCGAATTTCGGGCAGGCTAACGCTGGTATCCTCGACAACATCATGGAGGAGCGCGGAGATTATGGTCGTCGCGTCAAGGTGCATGTCCGCGACAATCAGGGCCGCGGCAAGGGGATGCGTGACGTAGGGCTCGCCCGACCGGCGCACCATACCTTCGTGCGCGCGTTCCGCCAGACGATAGGCTTCGGCGATAGGCTCCAGAGCCTGCTCAGGCAGGTACGTCCCGGCAATCGTCAACAAATCGTTGAGGTCGGCGGGCGCGGACGGACGCGGTTCGGATTCGATTGACTGGGGCACTGCTCTGACCTCGACGAAGAACAACCTGTAAGGTAAGTATACCGCTTCGCATAACCGCTACTGTCGGGAGCCGCCTGTTGGAATCCCGGCACGGACGCGGCCGCTCGCCACTGGCTTATTCACCGTGGTGTGTCAAAGCCGATGTCACGGATCTGAAGTTGTAGCGAGCGGGAATCCTGCCAGTCGTTCACCTCGATACTGAAGACAAGATCAATGTCCGAAGCACGTCCCAGCAAGTCGGCGAGGTCGCCGCGCCGGTACGCCATGGCCGTGAGCTTCTTACCCCCACTCTGCACCGTAACGCGGAGGTTATCGTTCCCGACCACCCGAGACTCAACGACGCGCAATCCCCGGCACAGAAAGACGGCTTGCGGATTGCCTATCCCACACGGTTCCAGAGCCCGTAGCTGGTCCAATAGCTGCCAGTTCACCTGCTGAAGCTGCAGCTCGGCGTCTATTTCGACTCGATGCGCGGCACTTCTACCGGCCAGGCCAGGCCGCAGATAGTCGCGAAGACGATCCGCGAGAGCCTCTACGTTCCGCGGCGGCATCATGAAACCAGCCGCTTGCTGGTGCCCTCCGTATCGGGTCAGCAGATCACGGTTGGCGTTCAAAGCATCCAATAATGCGTCGGGCGGCGCGCCACGGAGCGATCCGCGCACCTCATCTCCTTCGTGGCGCAGCACCAACACCGGTTTGCCTGATTCTTGCGCGAGCTTTCCCGCCACGATCCCGGATACGACCGCTGCCCACGTCTTTATAGGGACCACCACCAGAGGATCGCCGGCCGGAACGGGATGCTCCCTCAGGTGCCGTCTGCAGTCGTCAAGCGCTTGCTTCGTGACGGCCTGACGCTCGGCGATCCGAACGCACGACAACTCGGCATGCGCGCGGCCATCGTCATACGATGTGGTCGTCAACAGCAGATACGCCAGGGAATCCTCGCCAAGCCGCCCAGCGCTATTAATCCGTGGGCAGATCCGCGTTGCCACGTCGTTCGCGGAGATGTCGCCGTCTCGCGGGCCGGCCCGGTCAAGCAGAATTCGCACGCCAGGCCGAGCCGTGTTGCTCAATACGCGGAGGCCCTGCCACACGAGCGACCGGTTTTCTCCAACGAGCGGCACCATATCCGCGATTGTGCCGATTGCCACCAGATCAAGTAGTGATTGGGCGCGCTCAGCACCTGCTCCAATGGCACGAAGGATGCCTTGTGCCAACTTAAATGCCACGCCGACACCTGCCAGGTCCTTACACGGATATGCGCAGCCGGGTTGCATCGGATTGATTAGCGCGTGGGCGTCCGGTAGCTCAGGCGGGGGCGCGTGGTGGTCCGTAATAATCACGTCGATGCCCATTCGCTGGAATGCCGCTACCTCCACGGCATCGGATATCCCGCAGTCGGCCGTGATGATAAGGCGCGCTCCGCGCTCGACCATGCTTTGCAGGGCATGACGGTTGAGGCCGAACTGATCGGTCAGCCGATTTGGAATATGGGGCGCCGCCTGAACGCCCGCCAATGCCAGAGCCTCGACTAGCACCGCCGTTGCGGTAATGCCGTCGACATCCGCGTCCCCATATACGACCACCAGTTGTTTGGCCTGCCGTGCCCGCAGAATCCTGGTGATGGCGGTATCCATGCCGGTCAATAGGGAAGGATCGTAGCCGCCGGTGCTTGGAGCCAGATATTCACGCAGGCTCGCCACCGTCACGCCTCGATTGTGCAGGCACTGCCGCAGTATCGGCGACAGAGCGGCTCCAGCACGAGCCAATCCCGGCGGCGGCGGATTGTCTCGTCCCAGATGTACCCAGACGGCCTGTCCTGGCTGCAACGGACCCTCCCTGACGTAGCGTGCCGTCAACGATTCGGCGGCTAGATGGCGATGACGAGAAACGAAGCGACTAGACCTGTGCCGCAAGTCCAAGCGATGATTGCGCGCAATGCGGCGGCACGCGTCTCCGGGATTGTACGTCTGTTCCATGGACCGAGCAAGGATGCCTGGGGCCGGACTGTTATACTTAGGGCTATCGAATGTACAAGGAGAAACCTGACATGACACCAGGTGCGAACGCGCTTGCGGCACTAATCCAGGAAGCGACAACAGCGCTAGCGCGGATGGAGCAACAGCTCCGTTCAACTCAAGCTCAAGTCGCGGGGTTGGGTTTCTTTGCTCGAGGCTTCGTGGAAAAAGACATTCATGGCGCCACCGGAAGAAGTTTTGGCGATTGGATAACCGCCGCGTCACGTCTTCGGGCAGTGCTCTCCGCGATTCCAGCCGGGCCGCCAGCCGACACGAAACGCGCCATCGAGGCTGAGTTGACGCGCGTCGCGGTGCTGAGGCAGTACTTGCAACGCGCTCCGCAAAAGATCAACATGGTGCCCGCGGCAGTGCTAAAGCCACAGCAGCGCGCCGATTTTTTGAAGAACGTCGCCTCACAGGACCAAAGCCTGCAAGCTCTTGAAACGCAGCTTCAGGCGATTGCAGATGCGTTGAACACAGCAGGCTAGCCGTGGCCGATGCGGGCTGACGCCGGTTTCTGGATTGCCTGGAGCAAGGTTTCAGGCATCGGCGCCGGCCGGCTAAAGCGCCTATGGGAGTACTTCGGCGATCTGCAGGTCGCCTGGGAAGCCTCCGCTCTGGAGTTGGCGCGCGCCGGCCTGGACCAGCGAACCGTGGCTGCGGCGCGGGTGGACAGACCCTCGCTCGACCCTGCCGCCGAATACACACAGCTTCAGCAAAGCGGTCACGACTTTCTACCCGTTGCCGATGCCGCGTACCCGGCCTTGCTGCGTACGGTGGATGGCGCGCCCGCGATTCTCCATGTGCGTGGCGCCCTGGTATCCGAGGACGAGGTCGCCATCGCCGTGGTCGGTAACCGCGCCGTTACGCCGTATGGCCGTCAAGTCACCATTGAAATGGTGGGCGAGTTGGTGAGGCGAGGCATTACAATCGTTAGCGGCCTGGCCCGCGGCGTCGATGCCGTGGCCCATCGCTCCGCGATCGAGGGCGGTGGGCGGACAATTGCCATCCTCGGCTCGGGGCTGGATACGATTTATCCGGCGGAGCACCGTGGACTAGCGGCGGACGTCGCCGCCAACGGCGCCGTCATATCCGAATTCCCACTGGGCACGAAACCGGACGCGCCGAATTTTCCAATGCGGAACCGCGTGATATCGGGAATGAGCCTCGGAACCCTGGTGATCGAGGCCGGCGAAACGAGCGGCGCGCTTATTACGGCGACGCGAGCGCTCGAACAAAACCGCGAGGTCTTCGCCATTCCAGGCAGCATTTACGCGCCTCGCTCAGCGGGTACCAACCGGCTCATACGCCGCGGCGAGGCAAAGCTGGTTACACATGTCGACGACATTCTCGAGGAACTACGGCTGGAGGCGAAGCCTCAACAAATCGCCATGGAGCTCGTCCTCGCGCATGACGGAACCGAGGAGCGAATCTTGAGGCATCTCGGTAACGAGCCGGTTCACGTGGATACTTTGACCAGGCTCACTGATTTGCCGATCAGCGTCGTAAGCAGCACGCTGACCATGCTCGAGCTGCGCGGTATCGTGCGGCAGATAAGCGCCATGCAATTTGTGCGAGCGCGTTAGCCGCCGCTAACCGACGAAGGTCGCCGTTGGCGTCGCTGCCCCAGGCGTCAGGTCGATAGTTCCCTCGGGGACAATGGTCGGCGTAATCACAATCGGCGTATCGATTATCGTTCCGATCGGTATGGGTGTCTCGCCCACGCCCCCGCCGACCGCGGTAGGCGTTTCGCTGGATCCCTGCGACAGGATGACGGTCGGCGTGATCGTCGACTCAATGGTCGGTGTCATCGACGGCGCAAGCGTCGGAACGAGAGTCGACGTCGCGCTCGGAATTATCGTCGGCGCGATTGTCGGTGCAAGCACGGTCGGGACCGCCGTAAATGGCACGGCAGTCGCGGTATCAACCGGCGTTGCCGTGTCCGGACGAGGCGTTGCGGTGTCCGGCGCCGCCGTATTTTCCGGCGTCGGGGTGGCAGTATCCGCCACGGTTGGTATCAGCGTCGAGGTAGCGGTTGGCCGAGGCGTTTGCGTAGCCGTGTCAGCCGGCGTCGGCGTGTCGGACGGCAGCGGCGTAAAGGTTACGGTGGGCGTCGGTATGTGCGTCGGCGTATCCGTGACCGTCGCCGTAGGCGGCACCGGCGTATTCGTGCTCGTGAACTTCGCCGAGGCCGTCGCCGTGGCAATGAGACTGGGCAAATGCGTTGGCGCCGGATGCCTAGTCGGGGTTAACGTCGCGACCACCGGATGCTTGACACTATGACTGGTTGGCGACGGACGCGGACCCGGAGTCTTTGTCGGTCGCGCCGTATTGGTAACGGTGGGCGCCGGGGTTGGCGTGTCGTTTGAAGCGGCGCCGGAAAACGGATTTGTTCCACCGGACCCAATCACCGCCAGAATGGCTATCAGCAGAAGAGCGATGATGCACCCCAGCGCCGCGCCCACCAGCAGCGAGCGCTGGCCCTTCCGTACTGGTCGCGCCACCGGTGCCGCGGGGACGGTTGGCGCGAACGACGCCAGGGCAGGAGCGGCCGCCGCGGATGGCGGCATGATCCTGGTTCTATCTTGCGCGGGCGGAATCGTGCCCGTGGCCGGTGTGGCCGCCGCGAGCGCGGACGAAGATGGCCGCACCGCGCGGGTGTTCCCAGCCGCATGCCCCAGGATTGAACGAAGCGCCTCTGCCACCATATTAGCGTCGCCAAATCGTTCCGCCGGGTTTTTTGCCAGAAGACGAAGAATTACCCCCTCAAGCGCGGGCGGGATTGAGCGGTTGAATTGACGCGGCAGCGGCGGAGCACTCTGCACGTGCTGCATGGCGACGGCGATCGGGTTCTCAGCGTCAAACGGTAGCCTGCCCGTCAGCATTTCGAAAAGAGTTATGCCAAGTGCGTACAGATCCGCGCGCGGCCCCGCTTCTTGCCCCCGTGCCTGCTCGGGTGACAGGTAGTGGACCGAGCCCAGGACGGTTCCCGTCTGCGTAACCGTCGTGCTGTTGGTCCGTCGCGCGATTCCGAAGTCGGCAACTTTAACCTGGCCGCCACTGGTCAACAAGATATTCTGAGGCTTGATATCTCGATGGATCAATCCGCGCGCGTGGGCGGCGGTAAGGGCCGCGCATACCTCGAGGGCGATGCGGAGCGCCTCCTGCACCGGCATCGGCGCTCCGGCGCGAATAGCATCCTTGAGTGTCTGCCCGTCAACCAGCTCCATGACGATGAAGTATGACGAGCCGTCCTGGCCCACGTCATAGACGCCGACGACGTTCGGATGCGAAAGGCTGGCCGCCAGTCTTGCCTCGAGCTCAAACCGGCGCAGAAAGTCCGCGTCCATTGTGTACTGGCTCAAGAGGACTTTTATCGCCACGCGGCGGCCAAGCCGCATATCCTCGGCTTCGTGGACTCGGGCCATTCCGCCCTCGCCGAGGATGCGGATCAGGCGGTAGCGACCGCCCAGCACTTCTTCATTCACGGCAACAAGGGTAGCATGGCCCTGGGGTTTCCAGCGAATTGACCGTGGTCAAGTCCTGAATTCTCGCGTCAAAGTCGCGCCTGTCCACGGGTATCGCGAACAGGCGCGAGTCGCCGAACGCCTTTTGCGCAGGCGGCTTTCCGCTTAGATTTCGTCAGCCGCGTCAGGAAGGGGCGCCAGGGCGGGACGGAACTCGGCGACTCCGACCCGGATTTGCTGATCGATCGCGTCGCGAACGTCATGGTTCTGGCGCAGGAACTCCTTGGCGTTTTCGCGGCCCTGGCCGAGTCGAAGCTCGCCATACGAGTAGAACGCGCCGCTCTTCTTCAGTATGCCAAGCTCCAGCCCTACGTCGATCAAGCCGCCTTCCTTAGAAATGCCCTCGTTGTACATCAGGTCAAACTCCGCGATACGGAAAGGCGGCGCTACCTTATTCTTTACGATCTTGACCTTTACTCGACGGCCAACAGAGTCGCTGCCCTGCTTGATCTGATCGATCGCTCGAATATCGAGGCGGACGGACGCGTAGAACTTCAGGGCCTTACCGCCCGGCGTCGTTTCAGGATTGCCATATACCACGCCAATTTTCTCGCGTAGTTGATTGATGAAGATCACCAGGCTGTTCGACCTGCTGATTGCGGCGGTCAACTTACGCAGCGCTTGCGACATCAGGCGGGCCTGCATGCCGACGTGCGAATCGCCCATGTCTCCTTCAATCTCGGCGCGCGGCACCAGCGCGGCCACCGAGTCCACCACTACCGCGTCCACCGCGCCGCTTCGTACCAGCACGTCGACAATTTCAAGCGCCTGCTCACCGGTGTCGGGCTGCGAGATGAGCATGTCGTTTACATTAACGCCGCATTTAGCCGCGTAGAGCGGATCGAGCGCATGTTCCGCGTCGACGTACGCGACGACACCACCCAGACGCTGGGCCTCCGCCAGAATATGTTGGGCAAGGGTCGTCTTGCCCGAAGATTCCGGGCCAAAGATTTCGATGATTCGGCCCCGAGGCACGCCGCCAATACCAAGGCACATGTCCAGGGCGATCGACCCGGTAGGGATCGCCTCGATATTCATCTTGGTGACTTCGCCCAGTCGCATAATGGCGCCTTTGCCAAATTGGCGATCGATTTGCGCCATCGCCGTCTCGAGAGCCTTGTCGCGATCCGCTTGCTGTGCCGCAACGGCCACGTTATTCTACCTTTCCTTGAACATTCGTGCTAATAGCTATAGTAACACGGTACTGATGATGTCTCAAGTCGTTTCAGTGTACAGAGCGGCCTCCAAAAGTTTCAGCGCCTGATATGCCGCGGCTTCAATATTATCCGCGCGATCGACGTAAAAACGGAAACGCGCGCATTCGTCCGTGTTCGCCCCGCGCACCGCTACGAATGTCAAACCAACCGGTTTCTCGTCACTGCCTCCGCCGGGCCCCGCGATGCCGGTCGTCGACACCGCCAAATCGACGCGCAGGCGCGCGCGGGCGCCGTTCGCCATGGCGCGCGCAACCGGTTCGCTGACGGCGCCATACGTGACAAGCAGATCCTCCGGTACTGCAAGGAGATCGTGTTTCGCCTCGTTCGCGTACGCGACGATGCCGCCCATGAAGGCGGTCGATACGCCGGATACGCACGTAAGCAGATGCGCGATCAGCCCGCCCGTGCAGGATTCGGCGGTCGCAAGCCGGATGCCGCACGCCATGGCCCGCTCCGCGACCGTTTCGGCCAGGTGATCGAGATCGCTAGTTTCGCGCCGGTTCATGCAGCGATACTACACGCCGGCACCTACTCGGTCAACACTGGCCATGTTGACAGGCTTTCCGCCTGTCAGTACGTTACCAGTATGGCACGGCGGAAGTAGAGTAACCGTTTGGCCGGCATGCAGCGAGCCGCGATTGGTGAGAGCGCGGTTGTCACGGCTTTGGGTGAAGTGCCCTTCCGCGCCGCGACTCGGAGCGAGTGCTTGCACTCATATGGGTCGCCCGTTGACCACGGTTAACAGGTGGCGCGGCAAGCGCGAAAGTGGCTCGGATATCTCGGGCAACAAAGGTGGGACCGCGGGCTAGCACCCGCCCTTTGAGGGCAGGGTGCTTTTCTATGCGCGTTTGACAGACCAAAGGAAGCAATGATGTTCAAGATGCTTACCCGGATGAGGGAAGATATCGCGGTGGTGTTCGAAAAGGATCCCGCCGCCAAGAGCGTCGCCGAGGTTCTGCTGTATCAAGGATTGCACGCGCTCTGGGCGTATAGAATCGCTCATAAGCTGTACGAGCAAAACGTGCCGTTCGTGCCCAGGCTCATCAGCCAGATCGCCAGGATTCTCACCGGCGGTATCGAAATTCATCCTGGCGCGAAAATAGGCCGGCGCTTCTTCATCGACCACGGCTCGGGCATCGTCATTGGCGAGACTGCCGAAATCGGCGATAACGTCATGCTCTACCATCAGGTGACGTTGGGAGCGACAGGTTGGTGGAAAGATATGAAGTCTGGCCGCGTCAAGCGGCACCCCACCGTGGAGAACGATGTTGTGATCGGCTGTGGCGCCAGCATTCTTGGGCCGGTCACGGTCGGCGCCGGCAGCAAGATCGGGGCCATGGCACTGGTGATTGACAACATCCCGCCTGCCTCGATAGTCGTGGGCGCGCCCGGCACGGTGCTGCGACGGGCACGCTTGAGCGATGCCGAGGTCGCTCAGGCGGCGCGGCATGTCGGTTAATCACAGTCTACGCTTGAAGACGAGCCGACCAGCCCGTCATATAGTAGTTGCGCCCCAAGCACGGTTGGCGAAATCGTCTTCAGGCCCATCTCGGCATATATCTCGCCACGCAATGGGTCACTCACGCGCGAGATAACTCGCGGTACGCCGAATACCTCTCGCGCGAATTGGCTGGCGGTCAGGTTACGATTGTCCCCGCTTGTACAGGCTATGAATACCTCCGCGTCGCTGACGCGCGCGTCGCGAAGCATGTCAATGTCCAGGCCATCACCCTGTACGGTTCGGCCCGTGAACTCCGTCCCAAGGCGCGCGAAGGCCTCGTTTACGGCGTCCATGATAGTCACCTCATGCCCCTTGCCGACGAGGTCTTTAGCTAGCTGAGCGCCCATTCGGCCGCATCCCAGGATAAATATCCGCATGGTTCCTTCTCCAGTAGAGATTACGTGGCGCCCGCCGATCGGCGCCTGCCGTTCCAAGACGGCGATCGGTTTGGGCTGTTCGGCGCCCAGGGCACGTTTCAGCCCTCCAGGGCCGCGAATGTATTCTTTCCCACCAGGCTCAGTCCGAGCACTTCGCCCAGGCCGCCGCGCGACGGCTCGATGAATCCCCGTTCAATGAGCACGTCGACCAGCTCAGCGGCGCGCGATCGCTTGCACTGTCTCCCCGCGTCCTTCAGGGCGCGCGCTACAATTCTGTGGACCGCGCCGCGCCGTACGCTAAATGGTACGCTCCCGAGCGCAATCAACGCCAACTCAACGTCCGCGCGATCGTCGGTGATATACGCCCTTGCCGGCATGCAGCGATCGCATATGCCGCACCGGTCAGTCGTGGGAATGCCAAGTTTTGCCCCAAGCGCGACCGCCCGGCACTCCTCTCCTTCAAGTATCTCGGCGACGGCTCGAGAGTCAGTCACAGCCAGGGACGTGAGCCATTCAACCATCTTATTGACGTTACGCGCCGTCCCAGGCTGCAGCGCCGGCACTGCGAACAAACGCTCGCGGCCGTGAGGCCGATATAGTACACCGCGGTGACGCTGAAGCCACAGCAATTCGCGTTGCAAATCATCCGGCGCTAGCGCAAGCCCCTCGGCAAGCCGTAAGGCGAAAAGCTCGAAAACCGCTCAGGCCGGGCCGCTAGGACGCTTCGGATTCGCTGGAGCGCGATAATGTGAGGTCCCGCTTCCTCGTCAGCGCGACGATTTGGCAACGATAGGCTGGCCGCACGTGGCAAGTCGTCGAGCCGACGAAGATAGCCGCCGAACTGCAGAATTTGTAGGGAGGGGACGAATGTGCCGGCGCGCTTCGCGCCAATCGTGGCCATTCGTCCCGATCCGTCTGGCGTATGGACCAGCGCGTAGCCGTTATGTGCTAACTGTCGGACATGCCGATACGTTTCCCGTACATGCGAAATCAAGGGTCCGCGCCCGCGCGCCCTTTGTGTCAGTCCCGCGACATCCTCGGCGGCCGTAAGCACTACGACGTGAAGCTCCCGTTTTAGCCCCTCGGCGAAGCTCGCGAAGCGCTCGAGCGCGTCCGGGGATGACGGGGGATGGGAGAAAATAAGCACGTCCGGGCATGCGAATACGTCCTCGACCGCGACTGCTTCCGTCGCCACCAGCACACGGAGGCGCCGATCGCCGTATGCGGAAAGCACGGCACGCCGTTCCGCCTCCGACAACCCTCGATGGAACACTCCACAATCGAAGGCCTGCCGTTGCAACGCGGCCGCTAACTTGCTTGCCACGCCCCGTGAAGGCGCGATCACGGCGGCACGTTTGCCGCCCATTCGCAGAAGCTTGCGGAGTTTCTCCATCCGATCGCGATCGTCGACACCAACCACGCGTATTGCCGCGCCGCCTGGAAGGACCCTGCCGGCCTGTACGACGCACAAGCCAAATTGCGCCGCGATCGCGTCACGCCGGGCTTGGCCGATGGGGTCGCTGACAACTAGACACGGGCACGTCCCAACCAGCAGCCGCAGGCGCTCGCGGATCTCAAGTGCGCCAAGGTGGATGCCGGTAATGTCGGCAGCCAGACTGCTTGCGTCCAGAATGACCAGCGAAGGCGGCCGCGCCAGAAGCGAATCGGCAAGTTGCGCCAACCAGAGTTGGTCAGGCGAAACGGTAAGCAGCCGGTAGAGCGCTGCCTCATACGCAATAAGACGCCCGGATACGTCTGTCGTTTCGTTTCCCGGCGAAAGCAAGCCGAACCGGCCATCCGCTCCAGCGCGTTCGCCGTAGGCATTAAGCCAGCGCGCACCCCATTGAGTGATCAACAGAGTGGCCGCCTGGCCTTCTAGCGCCACGTCGATGGCGATACGCATACGCGCGGCGGCTCCAGCGGCCAGCAATAGTACACCCTCACCCGCACCAAGCAGGGACATGGCCTGGCTGGTCAACTCGGGATATGGCGGATTTCGCGGCGGCTGCATGACTGCACTGTAGCGCAACGCGATGGAGACTGAGACTTAGGCTAAACTATGGGGTAGGAGTGTAATCCCAATGCGTGTCATCAAAATAAGCCCACGCGGCTACTGCTACGGCGTCGTAGACGCAATCCAGATGGCCAAGCGCGTGGCGCGAGATCCCGACGTGCCAAGGCCAATTTATGTTCTCGGGCAGATCGTTCACAATCGCCATGCCGTTGAAGGGCTGGACGCGCTCGGCATCCTGACTCTTGATGGATCGGACCGCATGCGTCTGTTGGACGAGATCGAAAGCGGCACGGTCATATTCACGGCGCATGGGGTATCGCCCGCCGTGAAGCGAGCCGCCGCAGCCAAGGGTCTTAACTGTATCGATGCAACATGTCCCGATGTGACTAGGACACACGACCTCGTATTGTCACTTGTATCCAGAGGTTACGACGTCA
>JANWHV010000046.1 GCA_025450255.1 Chloroflexota bacterium
ATCCCAATAACGAGGACTGTTTGACGATGTTTGGACGAGTTGGCCACTGGGTTGAGGATCGGACCGGCCTGGGATCGGCGATTGGGCCGCTCATGCGCCATCCCGTGCCGCCCGATACCGGCTGGGCCTATGTGTTCGGCAGCGCCACCCTCGTCTCCTTCATCACCCTCGTGGCCACGGGCATAGCACTCGCCACGGGCTACACGCCCACCACGAACGATGCCTACCATAGCCTCACCTGGATATCACACGGCGCGGTACTGGGCCGCGAGCTTCGCGGCATGCATTACTTTGCCGCGTCGGCGATGGTCATTCTAATCGGCGCCCATGTGATCCGCGTGTTCCTCATGGGCTCATATAAATATCCGCGTGAAGTGAATTGGCTGGTGGGCGTTGTCCTCTTCGCCCTCACCATGGCGATGGCCTTCACCGGCCAGTTATTGCGTTGGGATCAGAACGCGCTGTGGTCGGTCACCGTCGGCGCGGAACAAGCGGGACGCACGCCGTTCATCGGCGGCGCCCTGGCGCGTTTTATTCTCGGCGGCAATACGCTTGGTGGGCAGACACTGAGCCGGTTCTTCGCCTTCCATGTCTTCTTTATGCCTGCCTTGATCTTCGCCTTCCTCGGCTTCCATCTCTTCCTGGTCGTCCGCAACGGCATCTCCGAGCCGCCGAAATCCGGCCGCCCAGTCGAGCCCAAGACATACAAGGCCTGGTACAAAGATCTGCTCAATCAGCGCGGTGTCCCCTTCTGGCCGGATGCCGCGTGGCGCGACGCGGTATTTGCCACGCTTGTGGTGGTGGTCATCCTCGGCTTCGCGCTTGTGTTCGGACCGCCCGAGCTCGGCAAGCCGCCGGACCCCACCATCCTGAGAGCGGCTCCCGCCCCTGATTGGTATTTTCTCTGGTATTTCGCCGCCCTGGCGCAAATACCCCACGGCATCCAGGATTGGGTGATCATCGGCGGCCCGCTGTTGCTGGGCGTACTGATGATCGTGCTGCCCTTCGTGGCCAACAAGGGTGAGCGGAGCCCCCTTCGCAGACCATGGGCCATCGGCATCGTCGTGCTGATAGGTATTATCATCAGCACCCTGTTGTACTCCACCTACGATTCTCCCTGGGTGCCAAGGTTTGACACCAAGCCCCTTCCGGTCAAAGTGATCGGCGCGTCGAGCGGACCGGTATTCCGCGGCGCCCAGTATTTCAAGAGCTTTGATTGCGAATCGTGCCACATGATTGCCGGCTTCGGCGGGCTCCGCGGGCCCAATCTCACCAACATCGCCGACCGGCTGACCCAGGACAACATCACCGTTCGCATCCTCAACGGTGGCGATAACATGCCGGCGTTCGCCTCAATTTTGCGTCCCCAGCAACTGCATGACCTTGTGTCGTTTTTGATGACCAGACGAAAGGAGAACCATTGATGAGACTTGAGGGAAAGGTCGCGATCGTCACCGGCGGAGCAACGGGCATCGGCCGTGCCATCGCCATGCGGTTTGCCCAGGAAGGCGCCGCCGTCACCATCGACTACGTGGGAAAGCCCGATCCCGCGGCGGAAACGTTACAGGCGATTGAACACGCCGGCGGACGCGCGCTGACCGTCGATGCCGATATCTCAAAATCCGAGGACGTCGCACATCTCGTGCAACAGACGGTCGAGAAGTGGGGCACGATCGACATCCTGGTGAACAATGCCGGCATCGAGGAAAAGCATCCGTTTCTGGAGATGCCCGAGGACGTGTGGCACAAGGTGATCGCCGTCAACCTCACCGGCCCCTGGCTCTGCTCGCAGGCGGCGGCCAAACAGATGGTTCAGCAGGGGAATGGCGGCCGGATTATCAACATATCGTCCGTTCACGAGGATCTTACGATGCCCACCAACGCCCCGTACTGCGCCTCAAAGGGCGGGTTGCGCATGTTAATGCGCACCATCGCCGTCGAGTTGGCCCCGCACAAGATCACCGTGAACAATATTGGGCCGGGCGCGATCGACACACCGATGGACGCGCCACTCAAGGCGCACCCGGAAATGATGCGCATGCTACTGAGCGAGATTCCGTTGGGACGTATGGGCCAGCCGGAAGAAGTAGCGTCGCTGGCCGTGTTTCTGGCCTCCGACGAGGCCGCCTATATCACCGGATCAACGTACTTCGTCGATGGCGGCATGCTTCGCCAATCAGGCAGCCTGTAGCAGGGGAGGGGAAATATGAGTGAGTCACGGATATTGATTCTGGGAGGGGGGTTCGGCGGCATAGCTGCCGCCAGGGAGTTGGCGCGGCGCTTGCCCGGCCAGAATGGTGGCTCGATCACGGTTGTCGATCGGCACAATTTCTTCCTTTTCACGCCGATGCTCACCGAAGTGGCTTCGGGCGAAATCGATACACGGCATATCGTCAACCCAATTCGCGGCATATCGCCACGGATTCGCTTTGAACAAGGGCGGGTGGATGGCGTAGATCTCAAGGCAAAACGCGTAACCATAACGGTGGAAAGTCCAGTTGGCCACGGCGAGCGCAAAACGCTGGAAGCTGACCACATTGTGCTGGCGCTTGGCTCCATTTCAAACTTCCATCACATACCAGGCCTGGCCGCGCATGCCCTCACCATGAAGAGCCTTGGCGATGCGGTTGCCTTGCGGAATCGCGTGCTGCGCCTGCTCGAGCAAGCAGACGCGGAAGACGATACCGCGCGGAGATTGGAACTGCTCACGTTCGTGGTGGGCGGTGGCGGATTCTCTGGCGTGGAAACGATGGCCGCGCTGAACGACTTCGCGCGCGCTAGTCTCCATCTCTATCCGCGCGTTCGCGAGCGCGACATTCGTATGATTCTGGTAGCCTCGGAGGATCGTTTACTCAGCGAAATCAAGCCACAGTTGGCCGCGTACGCGCTCAAGAAACTACGGCGGCGCGGCGTAGACGTTCGTCTGCGCACCAGGGTAACCGGCGCTAATCCCGGGTCCGTGGAGATCGACAATGGAGCCGGAATCCCGACGCGTACAATCGTCTGGACCGGCGGCGTATCGCCCAGTCCACTGATTGGCGCCCTCGATTGCCGGAAGAGCAAGCACGGCGCCGTGCTCGTGGACCATACGTGCGCCGTGCTAGATACTCCAGGAATTTGGGCCATTGGCGATTGCGCCGCGGTGCCCAGGGGCGCCGATACCAAGCCGGGTGCGGGTGATACTTACGGACCCACCGCGCAGAACGCCACGCGCGAGGGGAAGCTGGTGGCCGGCAACATCATGGCGGCGCTGCGAGGCGAAAAACCGGCGCGCTTCAAGTACCGGCCAATGGGTGAGCTAGCTATCGTCGGCCGCCATACCGGCGTCGCCCAGATTTACGGTATCCGGTTCTCGGGAATCCTGGCATGGGCAATGTGGCGCGGGGTGTATCTGTTCAAGTTGCCGCGTGTCGCCAAGAAAGTGCGTGTCGCCATCGACTGGACGCTGGACCTGGCATTCGGGCGCGACATTAGCGCCCTACCGCTGGAGCCTGAGAGAACGGGTTCGGGGTCAACCAGACAAGCTACGGCAGCAAGTTAAAGGTAGGAGAGGAGACACACCATGGCAAAAACGACGGCGGATATCCTGGTCGAGCGACTGAGCGCATGGGGAGTGGATACCATATTCGGTTTCCCAGGAGATGGCATCAACGGCATCTTCGAAGCCTTGCGCACGCATCAGGACTCCATCCGCTTTATCCAGGTGCGGCACGAGGAGGCCGCGGCCTTCGCGGCATGCGGCTACGCCAAGTTCACTGGGCGCCTGGGCGTCTGTCTCGCGACGTCCGGCCCGGGCGGCATCCATCTGCTCAACGGGCTCTACGACGCCAAGTGCGACGGCCAGTCCGTGCTGGCTATCACCGGCCATACATTCCACGATTTGATTGGCACCAGTTATCAGCAGGACGTGGATCTCGACAAGCTGTTCATGGATGTCGCCGTGTATAGCGAGCGCGTCATGGGTCCGGCGCACCTCATCAACGTGCTCGACGCCGCCATCAGAAATGCTCTTGAGCTGCGCGGCGTTGCGCACATCACCATACCCAAGGACATACAGGACATGACGATGGGCGACGGTGAGCGCTCCGCGGCCAATATCCCCAAGCATAGCGGCGGGAAGTTCGCCGGATCGTATCCCCTGCCGCCTCATGAGCAATTGCGCCAGGCAGCCGACCTGATCAACGCGGGCAAGAAGGTAGCGATCCTGGCCGGGCGTGGTTGCCTCGACGCGCGCGACGAGGTTATCCAACTTGCCGACACCGTGGCAGGGCCGATCGTCAAGCCGCTGCTCGGCAAGGGTGTTGTCCCTGACGACAGCCCCTACACCACCGGCGGCATCGGGCTGCTCGGCACGGCGCCGTCTCAGGACGCGCTTGGGGAATGCGACACCTTCATCATCGCCGGCAGCAGCTTTCCTTATATGGAGTTCCTACCCAAGCCAGGACAAGCCAGGACCGTGCAGATTGACATAACCCCAGCTCGCATCGGCTTGCGCCATCCGGTCGAGGTCGGGCTCGTCGGCGACTGCAAGACCGTGCTCGCCGCGTTGCTGCCATTGCTCACGCGTAAAGAAGACCGGCGCTTCCTCGAAAAAGCGCAAGAACGCGTGGCAGACTGGAACAAGTTGATGGAGGAACGCGGCGCGCGCGCCGGCATCCCCATGAAGCCGCAAGTGCCCGTCCACGCGCTGAACAAGTTCCTCGCCGACGATGCGATCATTGCCTGCGATTGTGGCACGGTCACCACCTGGGCAGCGCGCCACATACATATGAAGGGCACCATGAAGTTCTCCGTCTCCGGTCTGCTGGCGACGATGGCCTGCGGGCTGCCGTATGCCGTAGGGGCGGCGGTTGCCTACCCCAACCGCCAGGTCGTGGCCATCTGCGGTGATGGCGGCTTCACCATGTTGATGGGCGAAATCGCCACCATGGTGAAGTACAAGCTGCCTGTAAAAGTATTGGTCATCAAGAACAACGTCCTCGGCGAGATAAAGTGGGAACAAATCGCCATGGAAGGGAACCCGCAATTCGGCGTCGAGCTGCAGCCAATTGACTTCGC
>JANWHV010000047.1 GCA_025450255.1 Chloroflexota bacterium
GCCACCTGGATTGCCTCCGTTCCGGAGCTGGCATAGGTAACGAGATCCGCGCACGGCAGGATTGTCACCAGGCGTTCGGCGACCTCCGCCTCGAGTGCGTGCTGGGCACCGAACATATGCCCGCGCTCAAGCTGCGCGGCCACTGCCGCCGTGATCGCCGGATGACAATGACCCAGGATCAGCGGTCCCCAGGCAAGGGTGCAATCCACGTACTCCATGCTATTCACGTCCGTTACACGCCCGCCACGGCCGCGATCGACGAAGAGCGGCTCAGGCTTGACCGCGGCACGAAACGAGCTGCTCACGCCGCCTGCCACGACACCCCTGGCATGCGCGAACATTTGTTGGGACTTGCTGAGCGCCGCGCTCTTCATCATTGCTCCGTTCGGTTGCCACCGATTGCACCTGGCGAGCGCGCCCGTGCGACTAATTGACGTGGTATCGCGGCGCCGATGCCAGTCTACAACGGTGCCGTGCCAACGGTCTCGCCTCGATACCCCAAGCCCACTGAAATCTCCGCGCACGCCGCGCGTACGGCAGCGCCGACTTTCGGCACCGCATCAGCCGTAAGACGCGCGGCGGCGGCCGAGACGCTGATCGCGCCGCGCACCGTACCGTCCATGCCGCGGATCACGGCGCCAACGCACCGCGCGCCGGGCTCGCGCTCCTCGTCGTCAATGGCAAAACCTTGTTCGCGCACACCCGCCAGCTCCTCGCGCAAAGCGGCTCGTGACGTGATTGTGTGGGCGGTAAATGCCTGCATGGGGACATTATTGAGGACGCGATCGAGTTCTTCCTCGGTCAAGGTGGCGGCAATGGCCTTTCCAGCCGCGGTTGCGTGCAGCTCCACCGGGCTTCCCGGAATCGTCTCCATGCGGTACAGGTGCAGGCCGGCTAGCACGTCGACGAACACCGCCTCAACCCTCGACATCGCGGCGAGATTGACGGTGTGGCCGAAATCATCTCGCAGCCGGCGCATATGGGGCTGCGCTAACTGGCGCAGCGTGGAGCGCGCAAGCACGGTCCGGGCAACGCGCGCCAATCGCAGTCCCAGTAGGTACCTTTCCGGTTGTTCGGCCTGCTCAAGGTAGCCGCGGTTGACCAGTGTTGCCACCAGGCGAAACACGCTGGGCTTGGGCTGGCCGATTGCCTGGGCGATCTCCGACAGTGAAAGGCTGTCGTGGCCCTCGAATGCCTCCAATACGTCGAGTGCCTTGCCGACCGCGGCAATATCGTATCGCCCGCCCGTAGGCGCCCTCGGGACCACCGCGTTTATACCAGTCAACTACCTATCTCGCTTCATTGTATGAAATGCCATATGATTGGTTGGGTATGAGCCCTTCAATTATCGGCACCGACACGCACCGTGTCAAGCAGTTGACGGCGCCTGACACCCGTGTTATAGTGGTCGCCGTCATGGCCAATTTCAATGAATGATATAGTGTTTCATAAATTGGCGAGAGGAGATACCGATGGCCACGCGACCACTAACGCGCCGCGACTTCCTTTCCAATGGCTCGCGCGCCGCGGGCGCCGCGGTCCTGGTAGCCTGGCTCGGCCCCGACGCAGCAATGGCGGCCCAGGAGCATGCTTCGACACGCGCCCTGAGCGGGACGCTCTCGGTATTCGACTTCGGCGGCTTCACCGGCGTCCCCGCCGTAATGAAAGACATCGTCAAGGCATATGAGACGTTGCATCCCAATGTCAAGATCCAGATTGTCAGCTCTCCATCCGGCATGGACAACACAACCTATACCATCACGCAGTTTACGGCGGGTACCGCACCCGACATTGTCTCGCCCGCCGTTGCCCAGCAGCCCTGGGCGGACCTCACCCACGACTGGTGGTATGAGCTGACGGACTGGGTACACGCGCCCAACCCGTATGACGCGCAACACCGCAGTTATAGTGCGCTGCTCCAGCCTCAGTACCTCGAGCAATTGCAACTTGACAAGCGCTTCTGGAGCATCGCCGTCACTGGCCAGGACGCGATGTTTTTCTACAACAAGGATCTGTTTGCCAAGGCCGGCGTCAGCGCCCTTCCACGGACCTGGGCGGATTTCATTGCGGCTCAGCAGAAACTGCAAAAGGCCGGCATTATCCCGATTGCCATGGATGCCGGCGACATTACCTTCGGTAACCCGTATCCTTCCATTCCCGCCATCTTCGAGAGCATGACCATGTCCAAGACGCTGGCGAAAATGCACCCAGGCCCTGGCCTGGTAACTCTTGACGAGCTGGTAAGCGGCATCGACGGCGGCACGTTCAGCGCGAACAGCCCGGAATACCAGGAGAGCTGGCGATTGATCAAATCGTGGTCGAGCTACTTCCAGCGTGGCTTCGGCGCCGGCCTTGGCGCGGCGTTCCCCACGCCGGCCGGGCATCTGTTCCTGGAAGGCAAGGCCGCCATGTACTGGGCGGGCTCGTATTGGGTGCCGATCATGGAGAGCAGCGTGCCGGCCGCGCATGGTTTCGCCTGGGACGTCTTCCCCTTCCCGCAGATCACGCCAAGCAGCTCGTCGTTCGCGACGCCAGGACATAAGGGCGTAGGTGTCTGGGGGGCATGGGGCGCCGTCCCCTGGGGCGTGTCCAAGGCAGCAGAGCAGCGGGGCCATCTTGACCTGGTCCAGGATTTCCTCTTCTTCCTCACATCGCCCAATAAGATGGCGGCGTTTGCCAGGGATAGCGTCTATATCCCGCTGGGCAAGGGCATCCCGATCAAAGGCAACGACGCCGTGCAGACCACCAAGCTGGGCCAATTCAGCAAGGTCATGAGCCAGCCATGTTCCCTCTCGACCGCCGAAACCGCGCTCGGCGCGGCGTTTCAGGTGCAGCGCTCCAAGTTGATGACGCAGTACCTGACCAATCAAACCTCCCTGAGCAGCGCCACGGACCAGGTACAGCGCGCGCTCACCATGGCCGCGAAGCAGGCCCGGCGCTGGTTGGCCGTCGCGCAAAAGCGTTAGCAGGTTATGAAGGGAACGCGGGACGTGGCCCTGGCCCAATCCGTCCGTGAACGTGCCCCGCGCCGCGGGAGGCTCGACCACGTGCAGCGCGAAATGCGCCGGGCCAGAGCACCACTTTTTTTCATATTGCCTGCTATCATCTTCGCGGCCATATTCCTGTACTATCCCGCGCTGTCCGGGCTCTATCACGCCTTTTTTGACTGGGATGGCGTCTCGCAGGCAGACTTCATTGGCCTGAACAATTTTCAGGAAATGATGAGCGACCCCTCGGTGCGGACCGCTTTTACCAACGTTGGCAAGCTGACTGGGGTTGGGGTCGTCATTGTCCTGACCGTGCCGCTCATGGCGGCACGGCTGATCAACGGCATCCCCAATCTTCGCGTCCAATATATCTTTCGCGTCGGCTTCGTCATACCACTCGTGGTGCCCAATGTCGTGCTTCTCCTGGTCTGGGGCTTCTTCTACGACCCCACCGACGGCATGCTCAACCGTTTGCTGACGGATATGCATCAAAGTGGTCTGACGCAAGCCTGGTTGGGCGATCCCGCGATCGCCCTCTACGGCGTCATGGTGAGCAGCAGCCCGTCGCCATTGCCGGGATTCTCGGTTGGTTTCCCCTGGGTGGATGCGTTTGCTCTGCTTATCTACACGGCAGGACTGCAGTCTATCCCTGGGGAGATTCTCGAGGCGGCCGCCATGGACGGCGCGGGCGCCCGGCAGCGATTTCTGCGTATCGAGCTTCCCCTTATCCTTGGCCAGGTACGACTGCTGGTCGTGCTGGTGATCATCAATGGTCTGCAGAACTTTACGCAGATACTTATTCTTACTCAGGGCGGTCCTGGCGAGGCTACAACAGTGCCGGGGCTGTACCTGTATCAGCAAGCCTTCATAAGCCAGCGCATGGGCTACGCGTCCTCTATCGCCCTGGTTCTCTTCGCGATCATCGTGGTGCTGACCGCGATCAACGTGAAGTTCATCCGGCCAGCCACCGAGTTCGAGGGTGCCGCGGCGTGATCGCTTCCCAGCCTTTCAAACACAAGCGACGCGGCATCGGTGCCTCGGTGCTGTTGCTGGGGCTGCTGCTGATCACGCTGTATCCACTCTTCTTCATGATCATGACGTCGTTCAAGGACAACGCGGAATTCACCGGCCAATTCTGGTGGTTCGCCACGCCGATGCACTGGGATAACCTGACCAATGCCGCCACGGCGATGGGGCACTACATCATCAACAGTGGCCTTGTCGCCGTGGCGACCATTGCCGGCGTGCTCTGCACATCGACCCTCGCGGCATACGCCTTTGCCCGCTTCAAGTTTTGGGGGCGCGAGTTCTGGTATTACTCCGTCATCACCATGCTCATGGTCCCGTTTATTCTTACCCTGGTCCCTACCTTTGTGCTGGTCAAGGATCTCGGCTTGCTCAATTCGTTGTGGGGACTGATCCTGCCTTACATCGCCGGGGGCGAGGTCCTGGCCATTTTCATCCTGCGCGGCTTTAGGGCGGGGTTGCCCAACGAGCTATTTGAAGCCGCGCGCGTGGATGGCGCCTCCCACCTGCAGGCATTCCGGCACATCGCGCTCCCGCTCACGAAACCGATTCTGGGCACGATTGCGATCATCAATCTGATCGGTGTCTGGAATGACTACGTCTGGCCGCTGCTGGTGATTGGAGATGACTCGAAACGCACCTTGACCCTGGGACTCACCACCTATACCACACGGTATCTAACCGAGTGGGGGCCGCTTATGAGCGGCTATACCATTGGAGCCCTGCCACTGTTTCTGGTCTTCCTGGTCAGCATGCGCTACTTCATCACGGGGCTTACCGCCGGCGCCTTGAAGCTGTAAGGCACGCCGTCGCCCGATGGCCCTTGCCGCTCCCAGCCGCGCCGGCGCATCGATCCTGCTCGGTTGAGTCCTTGAACGTTTCTATAGCAGGCACGGAGGTAATGATGGCCGAACAGATTCTTCTGACTGACGTGATAATCCTTGCCGACACGACCGGCCCCGCGTATGTCGCGTTCGGCGTGCGCGAGCTGCAGGGGTACATTGCCGCGCTTACCGGCGCGACGCCGCCAATCGTCGAGAAGCTGGCGGACGTATCGGCCACGCGCGGTCTGGTAATCGTGGTTGGAGAGGTGGCGTCTTCCCCTTTGTCACGACTTGGCGTAATCACTCCAATACTCTCGCCGCTCGATCCGGGGCCGGGAGGTTTCACCCTGCAGGCGGCCATTTGGCCTGACACGAGCAAGCCGCTCATTGTCGTCGCGGGCAGCGATCACCAGGGGACGATGCATGGTCTGATCGAGTTGATCAAGATGATACGCGTTCAGCCTGACGGCGCCACTTTGCCCGCGTCACTCGATCGCCGGGAGAAACCTACCTTCGCGCTGCGGGGCGTGTACGTACACCTGCACTGGGAGTACGCATACCCCTACGCCGTCCGCTCATGGGACCTCGACGATTGGAAACGATACGTCGATCTATTGGCCTACTGCCATGCCAATATGATCACCATTTGGTCCGTGGTCGGGCTGCTTCCGCACCCTCTGAGCCCGGACGATCGAGCGTATCTTGAACGCCTGCGCGAGGTCGTCGCGTACGCGAAGGAGGCGCGGGGCATGGAAGTTTGGGTAGGCGAATGCGCGAATAACGTAGCCAGGTCGGATGGCGGAGTGCCGATCGATCGCCGCGAATACTTCGCCGTGGAATCCAGGAAGGATCCGGGTAGTGCTGCCGGCATCCGCGAAATCATGGATTCTCGCGAGGATCTTTTCGGCATCATCGACAATGCCGACGGCTACTGGATCATAGACGGCGACCCAGGTGGTTGGCCTGGCAGCCCGGTGTCGGAATTCGTGGACCTCATGGTAC
>JANWHV010000048.1 GCA_025450255.1 Chloroflexota bacterium
AATGCTCCGGCCAGGTTGAGTAACCAGCGCGGGCAGCCGGGTCAGCTTCGTTTTCGCCCCGGCCTGGGTCCCATCACCGATCAGCGTGTGCAAAGCGGCTAGGCCCGCTGGACTTGCCAGCAGTGACTTGGCGACGGCGATGCCATGGGAGTTGGCAAGGAGGGCGCGAAGTGACGTGGTGACGGCGCTGGTATTGTCGGCTCCCGAGCCGGCGTCTCCCAGGTTGGAGACGAGCACGACATTCGGCCGCGCGTGGCGGACGTTGGCGAGCGGTAGGATGATCGTCGGCAACAACTTCACACCGCTCTGCGCGATGGTTATGGAGGTGGAAAGACCGCCGGACGCCAGACCTTCATTGCGCAGAATGGCTCGTACCGTGTATTTCAACCTCTGCCCAGCGAAAACCACGGTCACCTGGTCACCCGAATGGGCGTCAAGGCTGTCCGCGGCTTTTTGATTGAGATAGGCTTCGTCGGCCGCCAGCGTGCCGAGCGTGACGGCCGAGCCACCGGTCGTGGTCAATCCGCCGAAAGCGCTTGAGTACGTCGCTGGGAATGCCTCTAACAAGCTGCCGGCTTTCGTCTGGCCGGACGTGAGGTCTTGCAGCGGCGCCTCGGCGATCAGGGCCGTCATGGATCCGTCGGCTTTGGGATTGGCGGCGACGTTCGCTTCGATCGCCGCGGCCGTCCTGGCGGAGATTGGGCCGACGCCGTGCACGAGGGCCTTGCTGCCGATGCCCCCTGTGTGAAATACGGCTTCGTCCACGTTGCCGAGGCCGGCCACGGCGGCAGCGCGCACGGAATAACTGATGGTATCGCCCGTCCCGAACGCGCTGGTAATGATCACCGTACTCAGCATCAGGCCGACCACGATCAAGAGGGTCTGCGCCCGCCGGCGCGGAATATTGCGCAGCGCCAGCTTGAACAGCAGGCGATTCCGCAAGGCCAGCATGGCCACGACGGTGGTGACCAGGAGGAATACGCTGAGCAGCGCGATCATGATGCTGTCCATCGGCATGCCAAATAGGGTTTTCATCAGCTACCTCTCTACCGGGCAGGCGCCCGTACACTCGCTATGGTTGGCTACTACGTTCAGTTGGCTGCCCAGGCGTATGCCTTGGCCACGGCGCCGGTCATGCCGCGGACACCTTCGCCAGCGTGCCGGTCATGCCGCGGGCGCCAAGGCCCAGCCCGGCATCTTCGATATGGCCGTCACGCATGCGCACGATGCGGTTAGCTCGTTCGCCTACCTCCGGAGCGTGGGTTACCACCACAAAGGTCTGTCCGTGCTCCTTGTTCAGCCGGCACATCAGGTCCATGATCGCGTTGGCCGACTCGGAGTCCAGCGCCCCGGTCGGCTCATCCGCCCAGACGATGGCCGGATTGTTCACCAGGGCCCGTGCGATGGTCACCCGCTGGCGTTGGCCGCCCGATAATTCGGCGGGGCGGTTCCTGGCACGCTCGGTCAGGTGTACGGTCTCCAGAGCCGCCAGGGCGCGTTTCCGTGCTTCTTGCGGCTTGGTACCGGAGACCAGCAGCGGCAGTTCCACGTTCTCCACTGCGGAAAGGACCGGAAGCAGGTTGTAGACCTGGAAGATGAAGCCCATGCTCCTGGCGCGGTAGCTGGTCTTCTGGTTGTCGCTCAACTCGCGCAGTGATGTGCCGGCAATGCGAACCTCGCCGCTGTCGAAATCGTCCAGTCCAGACAGGCAGTTGAGCAGGGTGGTCTTGCCGCAGCCGGACGGTCCCATGATCGCCACCATCTCGCCATGCCGCACGGCGAAGTTCACGCTCTTGAGGGCGTCCACCGTCACCGTACCGGCGGTATAGGTCTTGCGCAGCGCTTGCGCTTCAATGATCGAATCCACTGTTCTGTCCTCTCGTTTCTTTAGTGACTCAAGTCCGAGCGGGTCTATCGGTGGGGTAAACGCGGAGGCAGGCGCGAACACCTACGGAAGCAGCCGGCCCGATTGCACCAGCCAGCGAATGAAGTGCAGGCGCGCCGCTTCCCGTGGCGTGAACAGATCGCGGTCCTGTTGATAGCGAGCGCGCAGGTCGCGCAGCGTTCGCAGTTCTCGCGCATTGAAGGCGGGGTCCGAGGTTTTGGTGGTCTGCACTGGAGTAGCCATAGGTTTTCCTCCCAGACTCGTTGGCGAGCAATCACCAAAGAGTGATTGCTGCGAGGTCGGTGCGGGCAATCCATGCGTCTGTCGTTCCATGTCTTTGCCGCACCTTTACCCTATTCCCGCCGCGGCACGGGTAACAGGCCATGAAGGCGGGCATGATCCCTGGTAACTGGCCCCGCTGCATGCCGCGTCCTTCGGCCCGCGGGCGACTACGACCTTGTACCCGCTTGCCGCCCACTCCTCAGGTCCGATGTTCGAGCTGAGGGTGTGCTAGACTGTGCGGGAGAGTGCCGGTCTCGGCCATTGCCGGTGGGAAGAAGGCTGACTGTGTCCGTGCCATCCGATGGGACGAGCCGTGTCCTGCTGGTCGACGATCACGCGGTGGTGCGCGCGGGCACGCGTCTATTCCTCGAAGGCTACGAGGATATCGAGGTCGTGGGCGAGGCAAAGGACGGCGTCCAGGCGCTCGCGCTGGCCATCGACCTACGCCCGGACGTCGTGCTCATGGATCTGGCGATGCCCGCGGTCGACGGAGTCGAGGCGACCCGGCGCATCAAGGCCGCCGCGCCGGATATCGACGTCATCGTGCTGACCAGCTTTGTTGAGGACGACCAGGTTACCGCGGTAATCCAGGCCGGGGCGATCGGGTATGTGCTCAAGAGTGCCGATCCCGCCGAGATTGTGGCCGCCATCCGCGCGGCCCGGCGAGGTGAAGTGCATCTGGACCCGGCGGTTGCGCGCCGGCTGATGCGGGCGATGAGCAAGCCTAAAGCGCCCGAGCTCGTGGAGCCGCTTACCGAGCGTGAGCGCGAGGTGCTGGCCCTGTTGGCCCGCGGCGCGGCCAATAAGGTAATTGCCCATGAACTTGGGGTGACGGAGAAGACGGCGAAAGGGCACGTCGGTAATATCCTGGGCAAGTTGGGTCTCACTAGCCGCACCCAGGCAGTCATTTACGCCCTGCGGCATCATCTCGTCAAGCTTGAGGATGGGCCATAATACTTTTTCGCGCGCTGGCCCTGCCCGTGCCATTGCAATACAGCCCGCCAATCCCGCGGGTTGTGAGGGGGTCCTGGTGACTTTGACTACCGTCCATGCCAAACTCCATTCCTGGGAGAATATTCGTCGCTTGATGCGCCGCGCCGCATGGTGTCTTCTGCTGGCGCTGCCGGTAGGACCGCCGCTTCACGCGGCGCACGCTGCCGGCCTCCCCGTCCTGCGCTGGGCGGATGAAGGCGTGACCGATCTGGTCACGCTCGACCCGGCCTCAATCGGCGATGAGAATGCGCGGCTGGCGATGGGCTTTGTTTTCGAGGGGCTGGTCCGCCAGGGACCCAACCTGACGGTGATCGCGGCGGCGGCGAATCGCTGGACGGTCAGTCCGGACGGGCGGATCTATACCTTCTGGTTGCGACCAGACTTGCGCTTTGGCGACGGGACCCCGGCCACCGCCGCCGATGTCGTCTATTCCCTTGACCGCGCGCTAAGCCCCGCCTTCCGGCGTACCGCGAACCTGTACGTGCTAGGTAATATCGAGGGGGCGGCGGCATACGCTGCCGGCAAGACAAAGCTACTCACCGGCGTGCGGGCACTGAGTCCGGGCGTGGTGCGCATTACGTTGAGCACGCCGGCTGGTTCATTTCTGACCCGGCTCGGTTTGCCCGAAGCCGCTATTGTGCCGCGGCAGCGTATCCTCCAGCAGGGCAGCCAGTGGACCGAGCACGCCGTGGGCACGGGGCCCTTCGTGGTGCAACGCTGGCAGCACGGCCAATCGCTGCAACTCGTGCCCAACCCGTATTACTATGGACCGCGCCCGCGCGTGGCGCTCTCCATCGTCTTCGTGCCGGAGCCCACCGCGGCATTCAAACTCTTCCAGGCAGGGTCACTCGACGTCATGGGATCGATCGCGTTCCCGGCGGATCAGGTCTATCGCGTCGATGGTGACCCCCAATTTCATCGGACTCCCACGCTTGCCACCACCTTCCTGATGCTCAATGAGCGACGCGCGCCGCTCGACCGGGGACTCGTGCGCGAAGCTCTGGCCCATGCCCTGAATAAGCCGCCGTTGGTCAGTGCTGTGTTGGGCACACTCGCGCAGGCCACGGACGGTATGCTGCCGCCGGGCATTCCCGGCTACGACCCGCGTTTGCTGGGTGCACGCTATGACCCCGCCCGCGCCCGCGCCCTGCTGGCACAAGCTGGATATCCAGGGGGCCGGGGCTTCCCCTCGCTCGTCTTCAGTACCGACCAGGGGACGCAAAATCTGCTCCTGGCCAGTGCGGTCGTGCAGCAGTGGCATGACGTCCTGGGCATCACCGTGGGGATTGCGCAGGCGGAGCATAATACCTACAACCAGCGATTGACCGACCTGGCGTTCCAGATTGCGCCCGTTACCTGGACCGCGGACTGGCCTGATCCTGAAAACTTTCTGACCCAGCTTCTGCATTCCGGCGGCCATAACAACAATGGCGGCTGGAGCAATGCGCAGTTCGATCGATTGGTGGACCGCGCCGATCAGCTTGTCGGCGACACAGCCCAACGCCTGTCCCTCTACCGACGCGCTGAGGCCCTGGCCATGCAGGATGCCGCCACGATTCCCATCGCCAACCCACAGGCAGGCATTCTGATTCGGAGCACGGTCGTCGGGCTGCGGGTGGCGGACGGCGCTGTGGTGATACCCGACTGGTCCCGCGTGCATGTTGGCGCGTCGTAGCCGGCTATGGAGAGGCCACCACGCACAGGCACCGATCAAGCAGTAGGCGGCATGCCGGCACAGGGGCCTGGAAACGCGGGGCAGCGGACCACCCGTCGGCTCCATCTGGACAGGGACGGTAACCTTCCGCCGCGTGTCCGTGGCCGGGCGTCCCTGCGGCGCCGGCTACCCCTGGCCGTGACGTTTCTAGTCGCCATGGCCGTGGCACTATCACTGCTGGGCTCATTCTTTCTTTTGCGAAGAGAATTTACCGATCGCGCGAAACACCAACTTGCGCAGCAAATGGTCGGCGCCGCAAGCTACTACGCCAGTAAGCAGAAGGACCTGGAAGGCGCCGCGCTCCTGATTCAGAGTGACGAGGTGGTATCCAGCGCCCTGCGGCGTGGCGACCGCATCGCGTTGATCGTGCGCCTGCAGCGGTATTATGCGGACTTCAACGTGAACCGGCTGGACATCGTCGATGCGCGGGGCCGCGTCGTGGTGCGAAGCGAAAACCCGCTGACCAGCGGCGACAGCTTGGCAGCGCTCCCATCTGTCCATGCCGCGCTACAACAGCACGAGAGCTGTGGCGTAGAGCAGGATCCGGGGTACCAGGGCAAGGTCAACGTGCTGCGTATCACACTTCCACTCTATAATCCGACCGGCGCTTTGCTGGGCGCCGTCAGCGTTGGCCAGACGCTCGACAGCATATTCGCAACTGAGATCGGCAACGCGGTGCAGGCAACTATCCATTTACAGGTGGCGGACTCCGGCGTTGTTTCGGCGCCAGGGAGTACGCGCCTCTGCGTTTTCACGCTGCCGAGCGCGCAAGCAGCGTCCGCCGCGATTACGAACCGGCAGGAAGATGGGCGCGCGGTGCTCTCGGGCGTGGTCCCTGTCCTGGGCGCCGATGGCC
>JANWHV010000049.1 GCA_025450255.1 Chloroflexota bacterium
ATACTCTTGCTCGAGAACCTGCGCTTTCATGCCGAGGAGGAGGCGAACGACGAGCAGTTCGCCCGCGATCTGGCCCGCCTTGGCGACATATACGTAGACGACGCGTTTGGCGCGGCACATCGCGCCCATGCCTCGACCGAAGGCGTGACGCACTTTCTACCGTCGGTGGCGGGGCTGTTGATGCAGCGAGAGCTGGAAATGTTGGGCAGCCTGATCGAGGATCCGAAGCGGCCGGTCGCGGCGATCATTGGCGGCGCCAAGGTGTCCTCCAAGCTGGCAGTGCTCAAGAATCTTCTTGCCTGGGTCGTTGTTCTGGTAATTGGCGGCGGCATGGCCGGCACATTTCTAAAGGCCGACGGGATCGAGATTGGCAATTCGCTGGTAGAGCCGGAGTTGCTCGACGAAGCCAGGTCAATTCAAGCCGAAGCGGCGCGCCGGAACGTCCAGCTTCTGCTTCCGACCGACGCGGTAATCGCGGATGCCGTGTCCGCCGGCGCTCGGACCCGCGTGACGCCGATCGGCGAGGTACCGCCCGGATGGTACATTCTCGATATCGGCCCGGATAGCGTCCGGCATTTCGAAAAGGCCCTGGAGGCCTGTCAGACCATCTTCTGGAACGGTCCGATGGGTGTGTTCGAGATGGAGCCATTCGCATCGGGCACGCGGGCGGTGGCCGTATTCCTGGCCAAAAGCAGCGCCACGACAATCGTCGGTGGAGGAGATTCGGTGGCCGCCGTCGAGAGCCAGGGGCTCGCCGGCAAGATGACGCACGTGTCTACCGGCGGTGGCGCCACGCTGGAGTTTCTTGAAGGCAGAGTGCTTCCCGGCGTCGCGGCACTGGAGGATAGAGTATGACGGCTTCGGCGCGGGCGGGCGCGGTCGCCGCGGGACGGCGCCAGATCGTGGCGGCCAATTGGAAGATGAATACGACCGCCACCGAGGCGCGCGTGTTGGCGGCGGAAATTGCCGAGGAGATAGCGCCATACGAAAGCGTCGAAGTGGTGATTTGCCCGCCGTCAATTTCGCTGTTCGTGGTCCGCGAAGCGCTTGGCGAGGCGATAGCGGTCGGCGCCCAGAACATACACTGGCGGGATTCAGGCGCGTTCACGGGCGAGGTTTCGCCCGCCATGCTGGTAGGGGTTTGCAGCCACGTGATTATCGGGCACTCCGAGCGCCGGCAACACTTCGGTGAAACCGACGAATCGGTCCATCGCAAAATACGCGCCGCGCTAGCCCATGGGCTTGTACCTATTCTGTGCGTTGGCGAAACACTCGCCCAGCGGGAAGCAGGACTTACGGCGAATCTGATCGGGCTCCAGGTACGGGGCGCCCTGCACGGGCTGTCGCCCGAGGAGTTGTCTGGAATCGTGCTGGCGTACGAGCCGGTATGGGCGATTGGGACCGGGATAGCGGCCTCGGGACAGGATGCGAACACGGTCGCCATCGGTATTCGTCATGTTCTGCTCGACCTCGGAGGACCCACCGTTTCGAGCGCGGTGCGCATTCAGTACGGGGGCAGCGTGACCGCCGCGAACGCGCCGGAGTTTCTCAATCAGCCGGACATAGACGGTGCGCTCGTCGGCGGCGCGAGCCTCAAGCCAATCGAGTTCGCGGCAATCGTGAAGGTTGCCGCCGCCCACAAGGTCTGAATCGCACGAGGCGGGCTGGCGGCGAGGGAGGCCACAAGGGGCCTCACCCGCTTACATGCCGAGAATGATTGCCTCCCTGGCGGCGGGATTCACGGTCACCGTGAGGAAGAACGATGCCTCGCGAAGGCGCCGCTGTGCCGGATTGGAGCGCAGATGGGCGCGGCCGCCCTCAGCCGCGATGGCCGTCTCGGCGATGGTCAGCACGAGTCTGGATGTGGCGACACGCAGCGCCAGCAGGGCATCGAGCACCTGGACATCGCCCTGACTGGTCCGCGCGGCGAGCGCGAGCGCGTAAAAATCGCGGCGAGCCGTGTGAAGCGATTCTTCGAGCCGGTGGAATCGGTCGAGTTGCGGCGCTCTGCCCGACCGCTCCACGGCGGCGCGCATTCCATCAAGGCATGCCTGGCCAATGCCGAGCACGAACGCTACCGGATTGGCGAGCGCACCACCATGCTGGGCTTGCCAGTAGCCCGCGCGGTCATCGCCAATCACCTGCTCTTGCGGCACGAACAGGTCTTCGCACGCCACGTGTACGGTCATTGAGGCGCGCATCACCGCGAGATCCTGCGGCGGCCCGAAGCTCAGACCCACCGTTTCGCGGAAAGGCAGCCAGAAGAACAGCGGGCCGGCGTCTTTGTCGACCGCGCCCAACGCGATATGGGTCATGAGACCGAATCCTGAAGCCCACGGCACCCTTCCGTCCAGGCGATAGCCGCCGTTCACCCTGGTCGCGCGCAGCATCGGCGGACCGGCCCGCCGCAACTGGGAGGCGCCGATGGCCGCGACGATCTCGCCCGACGCCAGGGCGGGCAGCAAGCTAGCCGCCACGGGCGAGCCGGCGGCGGCGATCGACCCACAGACGCCTATGTGCTGGACCAGCAGGAACGCCGTCACAGCACAGTGGCGAGACAGAATCTCGGTGACCTGGAGCACGGTCAGCGCGTCGGCTTCCAGACCGCCCGCCTCCTGGGGCACGTTCAGGCCCAATAGACCTGCCCGCGCCAATGCGGTGAAATTATCACGTGGCGGGGCGTCCGCGATGTCCATGAGCTGAGCGCGGGGGGCTAGCTCGTCCGCGCCAACGCGCGAGGCGACGGCCAGAATTTCGTCAGAGCGCGTGGGATCCGCTTGTAGCACGAGGTTGGCTCGTTCATTGCGAGATGACATGTAGCGTCCCGATGTACTTCAAAGTCCAGCCGTACAGGTCCTGGCACGTCGCAGGCGTCCTGTAAAGGCTACCATACCGCCATGCCGGGGCGACGGAGTGATGCGTACCGGCGTCCGGAATGGCTCGTTAGCCGGAGCGGAGATCGAGCGGCGGCAATTGCTCGCGGAGCGGCAGCCAGTACACAAAGCCGGGGCCGCCGAGATACATGCCGCCATCTACGTTCACGCAGCGTTCGTTACTGTAGATAAGTGGCCCAACGATTCTGGAGGGGTCGACGCCCGTGAGATAGGCAATCGGGGTATGTCCGTGGACAATTTGCCTGCCGCCGAAGCGCCTGAGCATATTGCGGGCCAGGGCGGCTCCCAGTGACTGGGAGTCCAGAAAAGAGCGTCGCTGCGCCGCCTCGCGCAGGAAACGGTCCCACGCCGTCAGGTCATCACTCTCCAATATCCTGCCGACGGCGCGATTCACATCGGCGATAGTCTTGCCCATGCGTTTATACAAGAGCGAATCAGGGTGCATGAGCAGCCGGTCTTCGACGATCGCCATGGCAGGCAACGATCGCAACCAGTCTACATGCTGATTGGTCAGCATCTCAAGGTCGTATTTGTTGCCGCCGTTAAGCAGCCACAAGTCGCGAAAGCTGTAGCCTTCAAAGTCATTCGCGACCTGGTCGCCGAAGCGATGCACCGCGAGAAGCCCAGCTTCATGATTGCCCAGGAGCGCGGAAACCGCGCCGCCGGCGGCGCGGGCCTCGCGTTGCAAGCGCATAACCAAATCGATCACGCCCGCGCCATCTGGGCCACGATCGCAAAAATCGCCGGTGAACCATAGAGCCGTGTCCTTGCCGGCCCAGGCGAGACTATTGTCCAGCAGCCGCTCGGCCCGCAACAGGCGCGTCAATTTTCCCAGGTGTCCGTGAATATCGCCAACAATGGCGACCTTGCGAGGCACCTCATTCACGTCTTGCTCCGACACAACAACACTGTAGCAGACCCGCGTCCGCCGACCTGATGCGCCGCCCTATCACCTGTGTCGTCGATGCCATCTGGGCAACCGGTTTGTGCAAGCAGCCTCCGTGCTTCAGCTACACTAACCATATTCGCCGGGCATCGTACATCGCGTCGTGCCGGCGCGTGCTTAGCGATGTCGCGTCCGACGTATCCGTGCTCGCCGCCTCGATGGCGAAATACCGGGGCAGGTGGAGACCTCGGCCACATATCGGCGCCTGAGGCGCGACCAGCGTAGAGGGGATCCGGCAAGCATGACGACGGAACGGCGCGTGGCGGTAATCTGGGATCTTGACGGGACGCTGGCCGACACCGAGCAAGCCCACTTTCGCGCCTGGAAGGCTTTGCGCGGCAGGTTTGGCCGCGAGTTGAGCTGGGAGGATTTCAAGCCAACATTCGGCCTAGGCAAACAGCACATTCTACGCATGCTGATTTCGACCACGCTCAGCGACGATGAAATCGAGCAACTGAGCATCGAGAAGGAAGCGGCATTCCGCGGCGAATCGGGTGGAGGTGTTGAAACGATGCCCGGCGCCCGAGCGCTCGCGCTTCATCTTAATCGGCTGGACATTCCGCAGGCTATCGGATCGTCCGCGCCGCCGGAGAACATCACGTTCGTGCTGGGCGCCCTGGATATGACATCATTGTTCCAGGTCACGGTATCGCGATGGGAGGTGGCGCACGGGAAGCCATTCCCGGATATATTTCTTCGCGCGGCGGAAAAGCTTGGCGTGTCCCCGAGCCAGTGCATCGTGATCGAGGACGCCCCCGCCGGCATCCAGGCCGCCCATGCCGGAGGCATGCGCTGTATTGCGCTGGCAAGTACCTGGCCAATGACAGCCTTGAGCGGCGCCGACTGTGTAGTCCGCGACCTGTCCGACGTGCTGTGGGGCCGAGATACCTGGCTGGCGTTCGCGGACGGAACATGGCAGCCACGCTCCACCGCCAACTGAATGGTCCTGCCCTCGCCCTTGCGGTGACTGGCGGCACTACGGCGCGTTTTGATAAGCCCTTCAGGATGTGGCTAGTGAAGTCCGGCGTAGCTCGGCTGATGCAGGATCGTCAGGTCAGGCAACGGCCAGTAAGAGACCCAGGCGCGTCCAATAACGTTATCGCGCGGTAGCAGTCCCCATTCATGTGAATCGCTCGAATTGTTCCTGTTGTCGCCCATCACGAAGAGTTTCCCCTTCGGCACGGTCACGTCGCAATAGGTACAGGGCGCGTATGTGGGTTCGGCCGCGATATAGGGCTCACTTATTTGGACCCCGTTCACATAGACGTGCTTGTTCTTGATGACGACGTGGTCGCCAGGAACGCCAATCACCCGTTTGATGTAGTCGAGCGTATGGTCCTCGGGAAAGACGAATACCACCACGTCCCCGCGCTCCGGCGAGCGGAAACGATAGGTCAGCTTGTCGACTAAGATATATTCGCCGTTATGAAGCGTGGGCTCCATGCTCTGACCCTGCACGGTAAACGGCTGCAGCGACCAGCGCGCGGCAAGAAACAGGATCAGTGTGATCCCCAGCGTTTCAATCAACTCGACCAACGCGGACCGTGATTTACGGCGATGCCTCGCGGGAGGCTGAATCTGGCTCAGGTGCGGCGGGGGCGGGGGCGGGATGGATTCGATTATCAGCCTCCAGATCTCGATGGGTTAGCGCAGTCGAATGCATCATGGCATTTGGCGTGGCGCTCCGGGCAGGATTTGAACCCGCGACACCTGGTTCCGAAGACCAGTGCTCTAATCCACTGAGCTACCGGAGCATGATGCAAGTATACTGGGCACGCCGCGTCGGGTCTACCGAGCCCGGTGCGGGTTGAACTTCGGCTCCATGTCACGCAAAGCGGCTAGCTGAGGCCGGCATATCGTCACATTCGTACCGCCTTCAGCCGAGCATCATCGCACACACGTCGGTCTTGAGCGTAACCCAGCGAAAGCGGACCGGGCCAGCCCTGGAGGTTATTGTTGGATTAAGGTGCCTTAATCTTGGCCCGTCCATGCGCCATTGATTCGCGGCACGACGGCTATTCGTGGAGGGTACTTGAACTACGTCGTAAAGGGTTTCAAGACGCGAATTTTCTCGCGTTACACCGCGCGGAAGGCCCTCAGCGAGGCCACGCTGCGGTACACTCCATGTTGTCGAGCCTTACCGCGCCCTTCGGTATCAAGGTTATGGCGGCGCGTAGTCCGCGGACGGGCGATTGATGGAGCAGGTTACGTCGGATACGCGAATATATCGAGTGCTGATCGCCGATGACTCGGCGGTGATGCGCCGCTTGCTGCTCACGACGCTTGAGCAAGAATCGGATCTTCGCGTAGTCGGCGCCGCGCGTGATGGCGCGGAAGCGGTACGCCTTTGCATGTCACTGCGGCCCGATGTCGTAATCATGGACATCAATATGCCGATTATGGACGGCTTGCTGGCAACGCAGAAGATCCTCGAACAGGC
>JANWHV010000050.1 GCA_025450255.1 Chloroflexota bacterium
CACGCCAACCTGGGCGACGTCTACCTGCGCCTGGGCGACACTGCCCTGGCCCACCGGCACATCGCCCAGGCACGGGCGAGCGAGCACCTGCTGAAGGATGACGGCTACGGCACCATGATCCGGTCGTTGATCGCCCGCCTTGAGGACGCCGCGGGCGCCGAGGCCATCAGGGCGTAAAGAAACGGTAGTAGTCGCCCATGGAGAGAGTGGCCCGCAGCGTCTGGCCCTACACGAGGTCGGAGAAGCGCACCGTCTCGGGGTTGCGTTCGCCGGCGCCCACGCGGAAGGCATCGTCGCCCAGCGGCGCCAGCGGCTCCTCTACCTCCAGGCCCTCGGGATAGGTGAGCAGGGCCAGGGCGCCCTTCCGCAACACCACGCGGAAATTGGAGACCCAGGGGTTGTGGGCACGGTAGTGCCCCACATACGCCGACCAGGCGGGCGGGCACACGGGCACGGCCGGCCCCGTGTAGCGCTCATTGGTATACCAGTCCGGCCCGTGGAACGCTTCCACTACCGTGTCGCCCTCCCGCGCGAAGCGGAGGAAGTGGCGGGCATAGGCGGGATGATCGACGGCGAAGCGGTCGGGCAGCCGCATGCGCAGCGGCAGGCGCGCCGTGCCGTCATCCAGAATCAAGCGCGTATCCTCGGCGTGGATGCTGAAGCGCTTCTCGCCGCTGGTATAGGTGCCGGCGTATGCGGCGGCATCGACGAGCGTGCTATCCGGCGGCGCGGGGAACGACACCGGCGCGCCGGCACGCGCGTCGCGCAGGGCGGCAAGGGCCGCGCCGGCAATCGCGTGCGGATCGCCGGGGCCGTTTATCAGCACCACGACACCCAACCCAGCATCGAGGTCGCCACTGATGCTGGAGAAGAAGCCGGGCATGCCTCCCCCATGGCCGACGATCGTGTGTCCGTCCTCCTGCCAGGTGGCAAGGCCCAGGCCATAGTGGCGCGGCCCCCAGGCCGGGATCAGCGGCGCGATCAGCGGCGCGAACCATTCCTCGTCGAGCACACGGCCGCCCGCGTAGGCGCCGCGGTTGAGCAGCATGCGCAGGTAGATCGCCAGATCGCCGGCGGTGGCGGCCAGGCAGCCGTCCGCGGTAGCGGTCTCAAACCAGGGCGCGGGCGCCAGCGGATAATCGGGCGGGGCTGGACGGTCGTCGTAGAATGGCTCGTAGCCTACCGCCAGGCGCGAACGGACATCGTTGGCGATCGCCGCGACCGTCGCCGTCATGCCAAGCGGCGTCAGGATGCGCTCGCCGATTATGTCGGCATAGCCCATGCCGGCCACCCGCTCCAGCAACAGGCCCAGGGCCTTATAGCCGGCATTCGAGTAGTGGAAATACGCGCCGGGCGGCGCACTCGTGTGCGTATGGCGCAGGGCATGGACCTCGCTCCGGGAATCAGGCGAGAAGTCTGATCCTCCCGTTATGCCGGCGGTGTGGCTCAGCAGGTGGCGCGGCGTGATGGGCGCGTAGCGCGATTGCACCGCGAACCAGGGCAGGTAGCGAGTAACCGGTGCGTCCAGGTCCAGGCGCCCCGCCGCGGACTCTTGCAACAGGGCGATGCCGGTAAACGACTTACCGATTGAGCCGAACTCGAAGAGGGTCTCCGGGCGCACTGGAAGTTGCGCGTCGAGGTTGGCGAAGCCATAGGTAGCCACGCGCAGCGTCCCCCGGCGATCGGTCAGCGCCAGGGCCAGGCCGGGGATGCGCTCGGCCGCCATGCGCGCGGCGATGTAGGCATCAAGGTCTTCGGCCGTGCTCACCACAAATGGTGTACCTGGGCGCGGATCTCGCGATCGTACAACGCCCGCACGGCGCGCATCGTCTCGTCGCTCAATGGCGACAGGTCGGCGGCGCGCGCGTTGTCCTCGGCCTGCAACGCATTCTTGGCGCCCGGAATGGCGCAGGTGACGGCGTCGAACATGGTGATCCAGCGCAGCGCGAGCTGCGCCAGCGTGGCGCCCTGGGGGACGAGGGCTTTTAGCTCCTCGGCGGCGCGCAGCCCGGTCTCGAAGTCCACGCCGGAAAACGTCTCGCCGCGGTCGAAGTACTCGCCATGCCGGTTGGTCACCCGGTGGTCGCCGGCGTCGAAGCGCCGATCGGCAGTCATCTTCCCGCTCAACAGGCCGCTGGCCAGCGGCACGCGGGCCAGAATGCCCACGCTATTCCGCCGCGCTAACGGGAATACCTCATCGGCCGGCTTGAGCCGGAACATGTTGAAGATGATCTGGATGGTAGCCACGCCGGGGTAGCGCATGGCGGCGACGGCTTCCTCGGTGGTTTCCACGCTCACGCCATAGTGCCGGATCTTACCCTCGCGCTTCAGGTCGTCGAGCGCCGCGAACACCTGGGGGTCGTCGTAGGCCGGGCGTGGCGGGCAGTGCAGTTGCACCAGATCGAGCGCGTCCACCTCCAGGTTCCGCAAGGACCGCTCCACGAAGGCGGTCAGGTTCGCCTTGTTGTAGCCCTCGGGCACGTGCGGATCGAGCCGCCGCCCGGCCTTGGTCGCCACGTAAATCTGCTCGCCGCGGTCCTTGAGCAGCCGGGCAATCAGGCGCTCGCTGCGGCCATCGCCGTAGACGTCGGCGGTATCGACGAAGTTCACGCCGAGATCGATGGCCCGGTTCAGGGCGCGGAGCGAGGTATCGTCGTCCACCTCGCCCCAGTTGCCGCCGATGGCCCAGGCGCCAAAGCTGATGACGGAAACCTGAAAACCCGTCTTCCCCAGATCACGGTACTGCATTTCGCTCCCCCGTTTTCCCTTCAGTCTACGCGATCCCGCAAGCGCGGCATCGCGCACCCTCCTCCCCGCCGCCGAACCACGCCACGGAGAACACCGATTGCTCGCGCGCCCTCGGGCACTCTTGCTCGCATGTTATCAGCCCTGGCACGATATTGCAATTGCGCAGTGGCAGGTGCTCAGAATACTTCTGTCGTGCGGCGGTATGTATGATTATGCACAATTCGTAATCCTGAGATTTGCGATTGACGAAACCGCAATGGGGGTTTATGCTACGGGACAGGGAGGCCTTGAGGGAACGAATGCGGATGTCGGAAACCTTCGGTTCGCTACTATCCGGTTTCCGTCGGAGGGCCGGTCTCGCGCAGAACGCGCTCGCGCGGACGGCCGGCATCAACGCCGGCACCGTCAACCGCCTGGAACGGGGCCTGCGCCTCCCCGCCACACGCCGCCAGGTGCTCGATCTGGCCGCCGCGCTGGCCCTCGACATGGCGGAGACCAATCGCCTGCTCAACGCCGCCGACCTGCCGGCCGAGGGGTTCGGACCGGCGATTACCGGCAATCCCGTGATCTGCGATCTGGTCGGCATACTGCAGGATGAGACGATCTCCCACGCCGAACGCGACGAGATCCTGGCCATAGTCGAGCACTGTGTCCGCCTGGTCGCGCGCGCCCATGGCCGCGCCGGCGGAGCCTGACATGCCGCGGGACGACGATTTTTCCGCCGGACCGTACGACCTCAGTATCCCCCCCGACTGGACCGCCTTCCCCGGTCTCTACCCACCCCTCTACACCCAGACCCCTGATGTGTTCTTCGACTGGGTGGCGCCCTTCCTGCCGGAGATCGAGCTGCGCGTCCTGCTCTACCTGATCCGCCGCACCCTCGGCTTCAAGAAGCAGGGCGACCAGATCACCATCGAGCAGATTGCCGGCGGCATTATCACCCGTGAGGGAGTGCGACTCGACTGGGGCGCCCAGATCGGCGAGCGCAGCGTGCAGCGCGCCCTCGCCGGACTGGAGGCCAAGAGCCTGATCGAGCGCCACAAGCAGCTCGACCCCGAGCGTGGCTGGCGCCCCAGCTACATCAGGCTCCGCCTCTGCGACCAGTCCGGCCAGGATTGGCAAATCCGCGGCCGCCAGGCGGCACAGCCACTCGCCGGCGCGGACACCAGGGAGGTGTCTGGTGAGTCGCCTGCCACCCGTCCGGCCAGACACCAGCCTGGTGTCCCGGCACGCACATCCCCTCCTCAGGAGCCACGTGTCACGCCAGACACCTACAAGAGACAGTCGTTTCAATCTACAGATCGACAAGAGACAGTACCCCCTTCCCCCTATCAAAAAACAGGGGACGGCGATGCCGCTCAGGAGCCGCCGCTATGGGACGCGATCAAGCAGGAACTGGCCACGATACTCGCCCCCGCCGTCTACAAGAGCCGCGTGGCGGGGACCTACCAGCTCCCGGCTAGTGGGCCGGCGATCGTGGTCCGTTGCCCGGACGGCGCCACCAGCCGCTGGCTCGAACGACAGCTCGGCCGCTCAATCGCCGATATCGCCGCCCGCCTCGCCGGCGCCCCGCAGCCTATCCGATTTACCGGCGAAGGTTAGGCCGCACCCATCACACGCCCGGCAATTCTATGTGCTGCCATAACATATGCCACGCAGTGCATTGGCATGGTTTATCATGTACTACCCGCAGAGAATACCATACATATTATGTGCTATACGTATAATACGCATAACAAATATTTCTAGGAACATGATGAACGGCAGGCATGACACCAACTGTGCCGTGCCCTGAACGACACCAGACTCTACCCGTACATGTAGAGTAGCCGGGGTCAGAGCCGGCCGGCGGGGCGGCCCCACTCACAGGCGCGACGTGTCGATCGGCGTTACACTGCCGTGCATCGCACACGTAGGCGGTGATTTGGCGAGGGAAGGATGGGCTCTCCAACCTTGCCGGGCCGTTCGGACCCTCTTGCGATTCTGGACCCCGTAACGCCAACCGCGCGGGCGGGTCGTGTGGTTCGCGGCGCCAGGAGGACGGCTGACAGGTGTGCGGACACGGCACGGCAGCGAGGGAATGCCCAACGTTTCGTCGCTACAATCAGATTGGGGAGGAACGCCAGTGCCGCGATTCAACTATCGCGTTCCCTTGGAAGACACATGTCGCTATATTGCTCACGCGTATGGCGCGTATGAAGAGGAGAGGCGTAATGACAGTGCGCGTGGTTGTCCTGGGCGCCGGTTTCGGCGGACTCGAGCTCAGCACAATGCTGTCCGCGGAGCTTGGGGAG
>JANWHV010000051.1 GCA_025450255.1 Chloroflexota bacterium
GATCACCGTGCACGGGAGGCCAAGTCGCCGCGCGTGCCAGGCCACGCCCTGGGCCATGTTCCCCGCGCTGGCTGTGTACACGCCCCTCGCTAGCCGCGCGGGCGGGGCGGTGCCAATGGCGTTACCGGCCCCGCGCAATTTGCAGGAGCCGATTGGCTGCAGGTTCTCCAGCTTGAGATAGATCTCGGCGGGAGCGTCATCCACGTTCAGGCGCACGAGCGGCGTGCGGAGCGTGGAGCCTGCCAGACGCCGTCGCGCCGCCCAAATTTCGGCTATCGAGATGGGATCGCCGTTTCGCCAATCACCCGCGTTCATCGCATACCCCATGTATTCACGTTCAACGAATGCTTCCGCGTTCACCACGCGCCTTTGCCGCCAGTGTACCGCGAGCATGCGAGGGCACGCCGGGGCCGGCGCCGCGGCGGGCGTCTGAGCTGTCTTCCCTGATGACGAGGAAGTGGCCTGGACCGCCTCCGAGTTTGGGCCGGATAGAAGGCGCGCCGCTATTCCTCAGGCACGGCGGCGGTGATCGCTATGTTCGGGGCGGTTGGGAAGGTCATCTATACATGCGTACGGTTGCCGGGTTCGATGATCTCAAGGGCTGCCAATCGATCACTCTTGACAGAGGCGGGGCTGGCCCATAACCTGTCTATACTGCCAAGCCCGTTTGGGAGCCGCCACGGAGCGGTGATTGTACGCACGGCTGCGGTTTTGCCCAGCTTAGTCACGTTACGCTTTTGCGCGGTGCGAAGGGGGGTGGCTTGCCCAGGCGGCGTCTTGGAGCGCGGAGTCACCCGTATTTCCGCCGGTTTCACGCCAGGCATCGCGGCTCGATCCGCGCGAGCTTCGCTGGTTACCCGACTGTGCCGGTGCCGGCGCCTGAAGCGCTTTGAAGTGATGCCCCGGGACGTAACGTGGAATAGTGCCCCGGCCAGAGGAATACTGGTTCAAATTTTGGAACCGACTTTATTGGCAAGGAGTAGCAATCATGGCCACACGCGCCCCACTGATTCACGATCCGCGTTTTACGCGTAGCGACTTTCTCAAGCTTACCGCCGCCGGCGTGGCCGGGGCGGGCCTGGCCGGTACTGGTCTCGGCAGTGCGCTGGCGCGGAGCGACGAGGCGCCAAAGCGCGGCGGCATCTTGCGCCTCGGCCAGCTTGGCGACGTCAAGTCGTTCGATGGTCCAACTATCTCCGACAATAACTCGATCTGGACCATGCTGCTGATCTACGATCAGCTTACGCGCCCCACGGCGGACGGGCGCAGCGTGGAGCCCAGCCTGGCGCAATCATGGGACATCTCGGCTGACGGCAAGACATACACATTCCATCTGCGCCCCGGCGTCAAGTTCCATGACGGCAGCCCTGTCACCGCCGACGATGTCAAATTCTCGGTAGAGCGCGCCGCGTTCTTGAAGGGTAGTCAGTGGAGTTTCCTCTTCCCCGGCTTTAAGGGCATGGAAGTTGTCGACCAGCATACGGTGCGCGCGCATCTCAGCGGTCCCCGCGCCCCCTTCCTTTCGGACGTAGCCCTGTTCGCCACGTCGGTGCTACCGAAAAAAATGGTGGAAAGCATGGGGGAGAAATTCTTCCAGGCTCCAGTTGGCACTGGCCCGTTCATGTTCAAGTCATGGACCAAGGGCAGCGAAATCGTGCTGACCCGAAACCCCAACTACTTCCGCGCCCCCCAGCCATACGTTGACGAGTATCATCAGCTCATCGTTCAGGACGCCAACACGCGAGTGCTTCAGGTGCAAAACGGCGAACTTGATATCGCGCTCTTCGTGCCGCCCGCGTCTGCCGGTTCGCTTCAGGGCAACTCCAATGTAATCCTGCACCAGGATAATTTCTTTGATTCGCACTTTGTGAAGATCGACACGGCGGGCAAGCCGTTCGTTCGCGACAAGCTGGTTCGACAGGCCCTGAACTACGCGATCGATAAAGACGCAATCGTCAAGCACTTTATCTTCGGCTTCGGCTCGGCTGCCGGCCAGGCGCTGCCGAACATGTTCGGCGCCAGCCCCAGCGTGAAACCCTACCCTTACGACATGAACAAGGCCAAGGCTTTGATGGCAAAGTCCAAATTTCCCAAGGGCTTTACCATGACCATGCTCGTCGATGCCTCGACCGCTGCCCCGGACAAGCAGATCGCCGAATATATGCAATCGCAATATACCCAGCTTGGCATTACGATGAACATCGTGGTGCTCGACGACGCGGGATTTTCTGCCAAGACGCATACGACCACCTATGACATGGCCATCGACTATATGACCAGCGATATCGTCGATCCCGACGAGCTGATGAGCTTCGCGGTAGTGCCGCATGGCGGAACGGATGCCGACTGGACGTATTACCAGAATCCAACCATCGATAAGCTAGCGGTTCAGGCGGCCAGTATCCTCGATCACCAGCAGCGCCAGAAAATCTACGATCGGATCAACGTCATGCACCATGATGATGCGCCGATGGTTTTCCTCTATTGGGCGACGAGCCTGAGCGTAACCAGCTCGAAGGTGCAGGGTTTCAAGGTGCTGCCGACCGGCAACTATCGCCTGGAGCAGTGCTGGTTCTCTTCGTAGGCGACTGTCGCGGGGCGGGTAGGGTGACAGTGCGCCCTACCCGCTTTTTGGGAGCCACATGATCACCTATCTCGCCCGCAGGACTCTGAGCCTTATACCTGTCTTTCTGGGCCTCTCGCTGACCATATTCGTGTTAATCCATTTGATTCCCGGAGATCCGGCGGTGGTGATGCTCGGTTTTCGGGCGACGCCAGAGGCTGTAGCGCACCTTCATCGGCTCTGGCACCTCGACGATCCGCTCTGGTCACAATATTTTAGTTTCCTGGGCCGCCTGGTTACCGGCGACCTGGGCAATTCCGTGCAGTATCAAGTGCCTGTGCGTGACCTGCTCAGCTCACGGGTACAAGAGACGTTACTGCTGGCGTTTTTGAGCATGCTGCTCAGCATTGTGCTGGCCGTACCGCTCGCGGCCATCTCCGCGACGAGGAAGGATCGCTGGCCGGATCACGTGATCCGGGTGATCACGCTGCTCGGCTTTACCATGCCGTCGTTCTGGATCGCTCTACTGCTGATGTTGTTCCTGGGTACCAAATTGCGCGTCGTGCCGATTGCGGGCTACGGTGACACGTTCGGGGATCATCTATACCACTTGATCTTGCCTTCATTTGTCGTGGCGCTCTCCGTGTTCCCGCTGATCGTGCGCACACTTCGGGCGGGCATCCTGGAAGTGATGAGCATGGAATTCGTGAAGACGGCGCGGGCCAAGGGATTGACGCGCCGGGCGGTCCTCTACCGGCACGTGATTCGCAATGCCTTGATCCCAACCATTGCGATTGTCGGCGTGAACATGGGCTTTCTGCTTGGCGGGGCGGTGGTAATTGAGGCCGTGTTTGGGCTGCCTGGTATTGGATTGTTACTGATCAACGGTATTAACGAGCGGGATTACCCGTTAGTTCAGGCGGGCGCTCTTGTTCTGGCCTCGATCTTCGTACTGGTAAACGTCCTGACCGATATCGCATATACGCTGGCCGATCCGCGCATCCGGCATCGCTAAATATGAGATGTAGGAGCCTGCTATGGGCCTGAATATGCCGGCCGGCGCCTCGGAGAGCCTGGCCGAGTTCGAGCCGATTCTGGCGCGTATATCCACAGCCGCGACGGGGCGGGCATGGTTGCGCCGCAACATCACGCTGGTCATTGGCGGGTGCCTGGTCGCCGCGCTTATCCTCGCCGCGCTATTCGGCCCCCTGCTTGCCCAATATGACCCAAACAACGGCAACATCAACGACAGCCTGCTTGGCCCCTCGCGCGCTCATCTCTTCGGCACCGACTACGAGGGGCGCGACATGTTCACGCGCATCCTCTACGGCGCGCGCATCGCGCTTGGCGTCAGCGTAGGCTGCGTGCTGTTCTCGATGACCGTGGGCACCCTGCTCGGCATGATCGCGGCCTACATCGGCGGCGTCGTGGGCAATGTGATCATGCGCGTGCTGGATGTGGTGATCTCTTTCCCCTACGTGGTTCTGGTTATCGCGGTGCTGGCCGTGCTGGGGCCGGGCAGTTTCAGCGTGGCCGTGGCGATCGCCGCCGTGGACTGGACCAGCTATGGCCGGATCACCTTTGGCCAGGTGCTCAGCGTACGCGAGCGCGAGTACGTCGAGTCCTGCAAGGCGGTCGGAGCCGGGCATACTCGTATTATGCTGCGGCACATACTTCCCAATGTCGCCACGCCCGCGGTCGTGTATGCCACGCTCGACATCAGCCAGGTCATTCTGCTGATGTCGGCGCTCAGCTTCCTTGGCCTGGGCGCGCAGCCGCCGACCTCCGACTGGGGCACGATGATCGCCGATGGTCAGGTGTACATAAATGCTGCTTGGTGGATCAGCACATTCCCCGGCCTGGCGATCATGCTGACGGGTACCAGCTTCGCCCTGTTGGGCGACGGGCTGGCCGACGCCATGAACCGCCGGCGGTAGCAGGCAATTACCGATGGACGCGTGGCATAACTACGCTGCCGGCGCGCCCAATCCGAGGCAGGGTGAAACGTCGGCGACGACGCCGAGCGAGTGGAGTGACGATGAACAGTGACGCGGCACTGATTTCGACGATCGACGCCTTTGTAGCGGAGGAGATGGCGGCAGGCAACGCGCCGGGGCTGGCGATCGCCGTGGCCCGAGAGGGACAGTCGGTCGTGCAGCGCGGCTACGGCTATGCCGACGTGGGATCCCGCGCGCTGATGACGGCGCATACCGGCGTGGCCATCGGCTCAACCAGCAAGGCGCTGACCTGCGCCGCGCTGCTGCAACTGGTTGAGCGCGGCCTGCTCGATCTCGACGCCCCCATACGTCGCTACCTGCCGGACTTCCGTGTCGCCGACGCGCGGGCATCCGAGGTAATGACCGTGCGCCAGGCCGTCACGCACAATGCGGGACTGCCGCCGAGCCGCAGTGACGACCCGAGCTTTTTGTATAACCACTACACCGCGGACGACGCGTGCGAACGCTATATCCGAGAGGTGCTGCCGACACGCCGGCTTCTGTGGGCGCCAGGCGCCGGCTGGGTCTATGCCAACGACGGCTTCGCGGTTGCCGGCCGGATCATCGAGGTGCTCGGCGGCATGGGCTACGAAGACTACATGCGCCGCAACGTCTTCGCGCCGTTGAACCTAGATGCGGCGCGCTTCACGCCCGATGAGAAGCCAGGCGCCGCGTTGGCCACGCCCTATGACTACGACCGTGATGGCTATCCCTACCCCTCGTTTTTCCCCCGTAATCGCGCCTCGGCCGCGGCGGGCTCGCAACTGATCCTGAGCGCCAGTGACGCGATCCGCTGGCTGCAAGCGGTGCTGGACGGCGGCCAGGGCGAACGAGGCCGCGTGCTTTCCGGGGAGAGCGTATCGGAGATGCTGCGCCCGATGGTGCCCTTACCGCGCGAAGAATGGGGCGCTGACGGCGCGGCCGCGTCATACGGCCTGGCATGGTGGGTGAGCACAATTGATTGGATCCCGGCGGCCAGCCATGGCGGCGCCACGATCACCATGGGTTCACAGTTCATCGTGATGCCTAGCGAGCGTCTGGCCGTGGCCGTGGTGGCGAATAGCGTCACGGAAGTTACAAAGAACGTGGCAAATGGCGTGACGCGCCTGATGCTTGGCAAAACGCCAAATACTCGTTTCCCACCTGTCGATCGTGGCTATCAGGCAGACCGCGCCATGTGGTCAAAACTGGCGGGCGTCTACACACCGGCCAGGCCCCAGAGCACGGTGACCGGCCCGC
>JANWHV010000052.1 GCA_025450255.1 Chloroflexota bacterium
GACATTCCACCACTCCCCGCGCTGGCAGGTGAGGATCTCCAGTCAGCAGCGTAGCGCACCGGCGGCGATCTCGCTAGATCGCCGTGATACAGAGACCTCCGTGTTGAAAATGGCGGTGACGACGAGCACGTGTGGGTACGGAGGAACTCCCCGCCAGGGACTGGCTAGCGCAAGGCGTACACGTCGAGGGCGCCAGTTCGCGGGCGATCGACGATCGCGTTGCCGCCGGCGTTGACGGCGATGTACTCGTGCCCACCCGCCGCATAGATGGCCGGCGCCGCGTCGGCGCCGCCGAAGGTATTGGCCTGCCAGAGCAGCCGGCCGGTACGCGCGTCGCGAGCGTCAAACAATCCGGATGATTCGCCCGTGAACACGATGTCCGTCGCCGTCACTGCCGAGCCGCCAAAGCACACCGTGGTCATCGGTGCATGCCAGGCGATCGTGCCTCGCGCCACATCATACCCCACTAACTGGCCGCTCAACCGTACGCTGGGCAGGATTGAATAGGCGTCGCCAAATGACGCAATACCGGACTCGAGGTACGGCAGGGCGTTCGCGCAGATGTAGGCAAGTCCGGTCCGCTCGCTATAGGCGACCGGCGCCCATGAGGCGCCGCCGTCGCCGCCCGGCGCGATCAGGGTCGGCTGCAACCCGGGCGGCGTGAAGATGCATCCCTCTCGTTCGTAAAGGCCCTTCGGCGGACATTGCGGCGAGAATGGCTGATTTTGCGGCATCGGCTGAGTCGGATACGCATGCTGCCACGCCGGTCCCGCCGGCGCCTTCCGTTCCGGCGTCGCCACCAGCGGATGACCGTCGCGCCGGTCAAGCACATAGAGCCGGCCGGTCTTCCCGGCCTGGATCAGTGCCGGCACCCTCTCCTTCCCGTGCTTCAGCGTCAGCAGAACGGCGGGGCTGGCCGGATCGTAGTCCCACAGATCGTGATGTACTTCCTGGAAATACCACGCCAGGCGCCCACTATCGGCGTGAAGGGCGACGATCGACGCCGTATACAGGTTCGCCCCGGCCCGGTCCTGGCCAAGATAGTCCGGCACCGGATTGCCGACCGTGACGTAGATAAGGTTGAGCGCTGGGTCCACCGCCGGCGTCATCCACACCGCCCCGCCCGCTCCCCTGGGGTCGAAGCCTTTGGGCCAGGTGCGGCGCGCCGGATCGCCTGGGCCGGGAATGGTTTGGAAGCGCCAGTCCTGGCGGCCTGTTCGCCCGTCATAGGCAGCCACGAAGCCGGGCCCGGCCCGCTCGCCGAGGGTGACGCCGGCGATCACCCGTCCCCGGTCAAAGAGCGGCGCCATCGTCTCGCCGATCGCGCTGTTGGCGGTTCCAGGCAGTATCTGTCGCGACCAGACCTGTTTTCCCGTCGCCGCGTTCAGCGCGATCAGCCACGCATTGGCGGTGGCGAGAAACACCGAGCCATCGCCGTAGGCCACGCCCCGATTGGTCGGGCTGCTCGCGTTGAATCCTACCGTGCTGTGCCAGAGTTGGCGCCCGGTCACCGGATCCAGGGCGTACACGGTGTCGTCAGGGCCGGTGATGAAGATGCGGCCACCGGCGACTACCGGCGTGCTCTCGTACCGGCTGCCGGTCGTGTTGGCAAGCGGAAAGCTCCAGGCAAGGCGCAGCGAATGGACATTCGCCGGGGTGACCTGGGTGGCCGGGGAGAAACGAGTCGCGCCCGGGTCGCCGCCGTAGCCGGGCCAGTCCGGGCTCGCCGCGCTCGCGGCGGCTCGCGCCTAGGGCGAAGCGGCCAGCGAGCCAGGGGCACCCATTACGATCGCCGCTACAAGCAACAGCGCCGGCACGGCACGTCCAAGGCCCTTGCCAGGAAAGACCAAGCGCGTCACCTATTCTCCTGACCATATTGTTGCGCGTGCCCGCCTGGAGCTATCTCCGCTCACCGCTTCATCCCAGATCGCGCACTGCCGGCACCCCATGCAACCCTTCCGCCGACCGCACCGCCCGCCGGATCGCCGCCGCCGTGACCTCCACCGCCAGCACGGCCAGGGCGTCGGCGTTGGAGGCGGCCTCGCCGGTCGAGAGGGCGAACACCGAATCGCCGTCAAAGCTGGTGTGGACCGGACTGATCGCCAGGGCCAGACCATCATGCGCCTGCTGGGCCAACCGGGTGAGGGCAAGTTTGTCCAGCCTGGCGTTGGTGACCACGGCGACCAGCGTGGTATTGGCGCCGGGCCGCGCCGTAACGCCCACCCCCTGGCGCAGGAGCGCCGTGGATCCCACGAATCCTTGTGTCCCGCGCGCGCCGGCAATCACCGTGCCGTCGCGCTCCACCACGTCGCCGACCGCGTTCACCGCCGCGATCGCCGCCACGACAACGCCGCCAATCGGCTCGCTCGCCGCCAGCCCCAAACCGCCTTTGACGCGGCCGACCGGGCCGAGCATCCGCCCCACCGACGCGCCGCATCCTGCCCCGACCGTGCCCTCGCGCTGCTCCTCGTCCACGGCATTGCGGCACGCCTGGTAGCCGGCATGATCGTCGGGGAATGCTTCCGCCGAGCCGAGGTCGAGATCAAACAGCACGGCGGCGGGGACGACCGGCACCCGCGCTACCGACGTTTGGAAGCCAATGCCCTGCTCGCGCAGGTAGCGCATGACGCCGCTCGCCGCGGCCAGGCCGAAGGCGCTGCCGCCGGTGAGCAACAGCGCGTGAATTGCCTGCACCGCCGCGGTCGGCGCCAGCAGGTCGGTTTCTCGCGTGCCGGGCGCGCCGCCGCCCACGTGTACGCCGGCGCGCATCTCGCCCGCGACCGGGAGCAGCACCGTGCAGCCGGTACCCGTGCCAAGGTCGTGCCAGTGGCCGAGACGGATACCAGGCAGTATATTCGCCATCAATTTCTCCTGTTCGCGCGGTGCCTTTCTGGGTAACGCGCCGCTATTCCTTGATGCCGTGCCAGCGCTCCAGATGCTCCGCGTGTGTCCGCAGGTACGAGCCGGGCTTGAAGAGCGTGTCGTAATACTCGAGATCCAGGTGGTGGCTCTGCAGGTACATGGATATAAAGATCGTCGGCACCGTGGCTGGGAACTTGCCGTACGTATCGAAGCAGTATTGTGCCTGCAGGGCCACCAGCCGGCGGAAATGCTCATTGTGTACCTGCGCCGCGCCGCGCACCGTCGCGCTGTCCTTCCACGGGCCGGGCGTGCCCGCGTTGAATGGACCGCCCGTGCCGAACTTCCGCTCGCAGAAACTGTCGACCGCCGCCCGCATGGTGGGGAAGTGCGGCGGGCAATGGCCCTCGAATACGCCCGCCAGGCCGGTCGGGTTCGGCAGAGCCCAGCGCTGGTCGCTATCGTAGCGGAAACCGAGTCCAGGCACGTCCGGGTCGCCGCTCGCGCCCAGCATGGTCAGGCGATCGATGCCGTTGAACATCCAGCCGCCGATGCCGATCGCCTGCTGCATCATCATCCCCGCGTACGCCGAGGTCGCCAACTCCGCCGTGCACTCCGAGAAGGAATATTGGTCCAGGAAGGTCAGCGGCAGCGGGCTCGCCACGTCGGCGATGTCGGCGAACGGCTCCAGGCCCGGGATTGGCCGGCCCGCGACGTCGTCATAAATGCAGTAGCCGTTCTGGGCGAAGAAACAGAGATTGGCGATGGCATGCATGGCCACGTCGCCGACCGGCACGATCAGCAGCGAGCCGGGCCGGTTTGCCACCCAGCTATTGTGGCCCTCCATATAAGGCTCGCGCGGCGGCAACCACACCCGCTGGTCGGAGAGCTTCCGGATGCGCGGCGCATGGGCCTTCACCAGATCGAGCACCGAGAGCTTCCCCTCCGCATCGCGTTCGCCCAGCGCGGGCGCGTCTCGCGTGGGGAAGAAGTAGGTACCGCTGTCGTCGGTGAAAAAATGCTGGATGGTATGAAAGCCGGCCGCGGAGGGGAAGGTGCGCCCGCCCGCCGCGCCGGGATAATTGGCCAGGTGCGGGGCGTAGCGGTCGTGGCGGGTGATCGAATGGTGCCAGCCCGTGTTCCCTGCCGTCGCCGTCAGGATCAACAGCCGTTCCAGCTCGGTGAGCTGAATAGGCTCGTGCCGGGACTTGAAGGCCAGCGGCCCGTCCGGCACCTCGGCGCCGCGGAAGAAGCGGCGCGATCGGCGCCCAAACAGCACGTCCACAAACGGCACCTCGAATAGGTCCTGAACCGCCTGCTCCTCGCGCGCGCGCTGCTCCTCGCCGGTCCCGGCATACGGCTTCCCTGCGTCTCTCGCGCTCATTGCTGCCCACCTCCGATCGGAAACCACGGGATGTATCCCGTGGAGTAGTCATGTCTCGCCCAGCGCGGAATGTATTCCGCTCGTCGCCCTTCGGTACGCCATATCTCACCAACCACGGGATTTATCCAATACGGTTCAGTTTGCGCCTCGACAATCTTCGTGACCTTCGTGTCGATCGGTCCTCGTGCCGACGGCGCGCGGCAAAGGCTCACGACCCCAGTCCCGCATCCCCACTCGCCGCGTCCACCAGCTCGCACAGCGCGGCTTGCACCTCGGCCAGACCGCGCTCGACGTACGGCAGGTGCCCAACCCCCTGCTGGTACAGGTGCCGCTTATGCCGGGCGCCGGCGTCGCTCAAGAATGCCTGCGTGTCGGACTGCGTGGCGAACGGATCGAGATCGCCGGTCACCACCAGCACCCGCCCGCTAATCCGCTCCGGCGTTTTTGCCGCCGGTAGCTCGGAGACCGCGATATACGGCCCCACCGGGTACATATAGGCGGTGCCGAAGTGCGCCTGGTGCCAGGCCGTCACGGCGGGCGACGCCGAGGGAATGAACAGTTCCGGCCATTCCTCCTCCGTGGTGTAGGCGTAGCCGGCAGGCTCTTTCAGCATGGCCGCCAGCATGTCCTCCAGATCCGCGCCGCTGCCGCGATAGATGAACCCCAGCAGCGCCACGCCCGCCACGCGCTCCGGCGCCCGTTCGGCCACCGCCGATCCCACGATCGAGCCCAGGCTTTCGCCGATCAGTACGACTTGCGACTGTCCCGACGCCTCTTTGACATAGTCGAGCACCGCCAGCGTGTCGACAATCAACGGCTCGCGGCTGACGGTCTTCCCATCCACCACGCGACTGGATCGACCATGACCGCGGAAATCGAAGGCGTAGGCGCGCGACCCGTTCCGGGCCAGCACGTCGAGCAGCGACGCACCCTCTACCGGCACGTCCCAGCCTGCGCCATCCATGCCGGCGCCGTGCAGCAGCACCACCGGCAGCTTGGCATCATGCCCATCCTGCCATTTTTCCTTGATATACAACTCGATCCGCGGATCGATACGAAGAAATATGTCTCGCGTCTTGAGGCCGTCCTCCTGGGTCAGTACCGGTCCGATGCGCGTCTTCTCATGTGCCATCCGCCGAAATACCCCTCTTATTTTTCGCTCCGTGTCTTCCGTGGTGACAAAAGCTGACACCAGTTCAGCCGCCCTACCCTACCAGCGCCAGCGTCGCCAGCGCCATCACCTCGGCGGCGGCGCGCAGGTCGGCCAGCGCAAGCGACTCGTCCACCACGTGCGTCTCACGGATCTCCCCTGGCCCATACACGATGCACTCGCTCACCCCCGCCTGCCGCACCACGAAACGCTGGTCGTCCGTGCCGGGGCTGCACACGATACCGGGCTCTCGCCCCAACACCGTGCGGACCGCCGCCGCGAAGGCCGCGCCGGCCCGCGTCCCCTCCCCGACCCACACCGGGTCCGTGGCGTACTGCTCGTGGTAGCGATCGGCGAAATCCGCGTCGTTTGCCGCCAGGTCGTCGAAAATCGCCAGCAGCTCCGCGCGCGCGCCATCCACCGTCTCGCTCTCCACCAGCCTCCGGTCAAACGAGGCGCGGCAGCTTGCCGCCACCGTGTTGGTGCTGGTGCCGCCGCTTATGGTGCCGAAGGTGATGCTCGATCCGGAAGCGCTCTCCGGGATCACCCGCACCAGTGCCCGGCGTTCGCGCAGCTTCGGCTTCAGGTCGCGCTCGATGGCCGC
>JANWHV010000053.1 GCA_025450255.1 Chloroflexota bacterium
CGGGCCGTCAGCGTGGCCGGCTGGATCTCCGCGCCCGCGTCCACCTCATTGGCGATGCGGACCGCCACGGGCTGGCGGCCGGTCGGTGTCAGCGATGACGCCGACCCACTTGAGGCCGGAAACTTCACGATCCTCCCGGTCGAGATTAACAGCGCGGGGGCGACGTTCCGCCTGACCATCACGCCGCGAAACCGACCCCAGACCACCGTCATGTTGAAGGACCTGCGCGTCTACGCGGTGCTGCCGCTGGCCTCGCTCTGTGGCGCCAGGGCATGCTCGTCGCTCGCCGTCACTTCGACGGCACAAAGCGCCGCCGTGGCACGGGCGGCCGTCTCCGGCTACAACTGGGGCGGCCTGGACGTGATCGCGCGCGATCGATGGGGGGCGCCCAACGGCGAGCAAAGCCCCCTGTGGATCCCGGCCTACCAGCGCCCTTACCACATCATCATCCACCACACGGACCAGAACCCCGGCCTGAACGGCTCAACCGCCGATATCCAGACCATCTGGTCGTACCATACCTATTCGCTCGGCTGGGGCGACATCGGCTACAACTACCTGATCGACGCGTACGGCCGCATATACGAGGGGCGAGCGGGTGGCGACGACGTGGTCGGCGCGCACACCGAGCGTTTCAACTACGGCGCGGTCGCCATCTCGCTGATGGGCGACTACACGTCGGCGAAGCCGACAAAGGCAATGCTCGCCGCGCTGAAGCGGCTTCTGGTGATGTTGAGCAACAAATACGGCATCGATCCGCAATCCAGCTTCACGGCGTACGATGGGGCAACCTATGACGCCATCGCCGGGCATCGGGACTTCAACTTCACCTATTGCCCCGGCGGCAACGTCTACAATTTGCTTCCCAGCATCCGCTATCAGGTGTCGAAGAGCGTGCGGAGCAACGCGACGCTGTATACGGGCGAGACCGTCTATGTGAACTCCGGTAAGCCGACCGTCGCCTACATGGTAGTGCGGAACACTGGAACCACGACCTGGAACGGCCGGTACAGCATCCGCCTGACGGCGGGCACGCTGCTCGACCTGCCGACCGGGTACAGCGTGCCCGATGTGAAACCTGGCGGCTCAATCACCATTCCCTTGTTTCTGCCAACGCTCAAGGAAGGCCAGGTGATCAACACCGACTGGCAACTGGCGGACATGAACGGCAATCTGGTCGGCGATTCCTTTCCCTTTACGGTGCTGGCCGTGGCGCCGGGCGCGCCCACCCCGGCGCCACAACCGCCACCATCGTTGACCGACACGCCGGCGCCAACGCACACGCCAAGCCCCACCGCGACCGGCGTGCCGACGAATACCGCCCTCCCCTCGAAAACGCCCAAGCCAACGAAGCACACGCATTGAGGCGGTATGAAACCTCCGGATAAATCCGGATGGCAGGATATGTCCGGATAAATCCGGGTGACACGGAGCCTACGATTCGGGGCATCTTCCCTGGCATTGCCCATCAGTGCAACATCTGTTTTGGCGTAGACCGCGGTCTATGCCCCGGCACGATCCGGCTCGTGGACATGGGAGTGCGTGTGCGAGTGGTCCGGCCAATGGCGGTGGTCATGGCTATGGGCAACGCCGGGGGGCGGTAGCTCGCCGCCGGTGTGTGGGCGCGTGCCGTCGACATGGCGCGAATGGTCGTGCCCCGGCCAGCGATTGGCCGCCTTAAAGTTCGCCGCCAGCAGGCTCTCGCCGTGATGCCAGCGGCGCCGGAACAAATCGTAGTTCTTCTTGCTTTTGGTGACGCGATCCTCCTCGCTCAGGCTAAACCACTCGCGATGCGGGTGCTTGGTGATTCGCTCGGCCACCGCGGGCGAACGCAACACCGTATAGCCGCTCGTCTTGAACGTGAAGCTCATGTAGATATCCATGAGCCGGTAAAAGCGGAATTTCTCCTCGGCCGCGCCCACCTCGCGCCACAGGTCACGCCGGAAAGCCATCAGATAGCCCTCAATCGCGTCCGCCTCGGTTCCGGTCGTTTCCTCGAACTCCTTCAGGTCGTTGGTAACCAGCGCATATGGACCAACCACGCCGGCATCCGGATCGCGAAGTTGATCGGCCAACGGCGTCCAGATATCGCCGTTCAACTCAATTGACGTATCGAGCAGTACGACAATCTCGCCGGCAGCGGCGCGTATGCCCGCGTTCCGCGCCGCGGCGAAGCCCATGTCGTGATCCGCGAATATGACGCGACACGGTAGCTGGTTTCCCTCATCGCCGCGCAGTCCCCCGCGCGCCAGGGCGCGCAGGTAGGGCAGAGTGTCGTCGGTCGAGCCGTTGTCCACGATCACCACCTCAAGCGAACGGCCATACTGGTGGTGGCGAACGCTATTCTGGCAGCGATCCAGGTCCGCGCGGCTGTCGCGGGAAACCAATTGCACGGAGAATTCGTATTGCGCCGGCTCCGCCGTCTGGTCCGGCACGTCACCGGAACGGGAAATGACGCACAGCCCCTCCTCCGCGGGCCGAGACGTAAGCGTCGTGCCCAGGGCCGTGTCACGTACCAGGTACCCAGCCGCCCGGATCGCCGACCGCGTGGCGTCGGCAGCTTGAAACTCGCGCCGCGCCCGCTGTGACGATCGAATGCGTGCTAACTCCTGGACGGAGGCTGGGACGCCTTCAGAAACGGCTTCTCGATCGCCCCGCAGGCACTCCTTCAGGTCGAGTCCAATAATCCGATCGAATTCCAGGATCAACGCCAGGCGAGCAGCGTCCGCCAGACCCAACGACGCGCCGCGGGCCAGGGCCCACACGACGGCCAGGGCGCGCGGCATGTTTAGGTCATCCTCGACGGCGAGGCGAAACCGATCGCGAAATGCGGTCACGGCTGCCGCGTCGGCTGCCTGAATCCGGGGCTCTCCCTGCTCGGCGAGCGCCCGTGTTAGCAGGCGCAACCGGCGCAGCCCCGTCTCGGCGGCACGCAGCGCCGAGAAGGTAAAGTTGGTGCGGCTACGGTAGTGCGCGGTGGCGAAAAGGTAGCGGAGCGCCAGCGGATCGAAGCCGCGCTGGCGCAGATCGGCCAGGGTGTAGGCATTGGAGGCGGACTTCGCCATTTTCAGCCCATCACAGAGGAGATGCTGGGCGTGAACCCAGTAGCGCGCGAATTTCATTCCGGTGTGGGCCTCGCTCTGCGCGATCTCATCCTCGTGATGTGGAAATATGTTGTCCACGCCCCCGGTGTGGATATCGATACCGGATCCCAGGTGCTTGAGGGCCATGGCGCTGCACTCGATGTGCCAGCCGGGAAACCCGCGACCCCACGGGCTGTCCCAGGCCATCTCGCGTTCGGGCTCCGCAACCTTCCAGAGTGGGAAATCCTCCGGGTGGCGCTTGACCGCGTTCTGCTCGCCCTGCAATCGCGCGAGCGATTGCGCCAGTTGATTCCCCGAGAGCCGGCCGTAGGTGGGAAACTTCGTCACGTCGAAGAAGACGTTGCCCTCGATCTCGTAGGCGATCCCTTTCTCGACCAGATCGCGCGCTATATCCAGCATCTCCGGAATGTGATCCGTCGCCTTTGGGAAAACATGGGCAGGCTGGATATTCATGGCCTGCTCGTCGGCCAGAAAGGCCGCCGTGTAGAACGCGGCGATCTCCGCCGAGGTCTTACCTTCTTGCCGCGCCTGGGCGATCAGCTTATCCTCGCCGCGATCCAGCAGCTCCTGGCGCATGTGGCCGACATCGGTGATGTTCTTTACCTGTAGCACGCGATAGCCGAAGTACACGAGCGAGCGGCACAGCCAATCGGCCATGGCAAAGGTGCGCAGGTTGCCGATATGGATAGAGCGGTACACCGTGGGCCCACAGGTGTACATGTGGATCGCGCCCGGCACGCTGGGAACGATCTCCTCCTTGCGGCGTGTCATGGTGTTGTATATGCGCATCGTGCCTCACTTCGTCGTGCAAATGGCCATAATTCACTGTACCCTGGTGAAGCGAAAAGCTGGCGATTGCAGGGGCCAGGACCGCGGTCTACGCCGAAACACGATGGTACGCATATCGCGGCGCTCGCGGGCAGGCAATCGAAGATCGCTGCGTTGCACCGTGTGTGTGGGCGTGTCATACTTGGATGGTTCGATAAGGGCATGAAGATACATCGTGAATGAACAAGCCGCTATCAGGCGCGTTGCGCTGGTTACGGGCGCATCCCGCGGGATTGGACGCGCCATCGCAATCGCGCTTGGCGCGTCGGGCCATGCCGTCGGCGTCAATTACCGATCGCGGTCGGAGGCGGCGGCTGAAGTCGTCACGACGATCGAGCAGGCGGGCGGCACGGCGCTGGCCATCCAGGGCGACGTATCGCGGCGTGACGACGTGGACGCGATGTTCGGGCAGCTTTCAGAGGCGCTGGGACCCATCTCCGTGCTGGTGAATAACGCGGGCATCACCCGTGACACGCTACTGCTCCGGCTTTCGGACGACGATTGGGACGCCGTGCTGGACACCAACCTCAAAAGCGCCTACATGTGCACGAAGGCGGCGGTCCGTGCCATGCTCAAGGCGCGCTGGGGACGGGTAATCAACATATCCTCGGTGGTGGGCATTACCGGCAACCCCGGTCAGGCGAACTATGCCGCGGCGAAAGCTGGGCTGCTCGGCTTTACGCGCGCCGTTGCCCGTGAGGTGGCCAACCGGAACATCACCATCAATGCCGTGGCGCCGGGCTACATCACCACCGACATCACGGAAGACTTGCCGGCGGAGATCAAGGCGAAGGTACTCGAAATGATTCCGGCCGGGCGTTTTGGCGCGCCGGAAGATGTTGCCGGCGTGGTGGCCTTTCTCGCTTCCGACGCTTCTCGCTACATTACAGGTCAGGTACTTAACGTCGATGGGGGCTTTGTAACCGCATGATCACTCCTTCGCTGCGCCGCCGCAAGCCTAACGACCAGCGCGCCGTGTTCGTGTTTCCCGGCCAGGGCTCGCAGTTCGTGGGCATGGGCCGCGAGCTGTATGACGAGTCGCCTGCCGCGCGCGCCGTCTTCGACCAGGCCGACGAGGTGCTGGACCTGGACATCACGCGCATGTGCTTCGAGGGGCCGGAGGCGGATCTGGAGATGACCTATAACCAGCAGCCCAGCATCCTGACCGTCAGCATGGCCTGCCTTGCCGCCCTGCGCGAGCGAGCCACGGCGGTCGGACGCAAGCTGAATCCTGCCTTCGTGGCAGGCCATAGCATGGGCGAGTACAGCGCTATGGTCGCGGCCGACGTAATGGACTTCTCCGACGCCCTGCGGCTGGTGCGGGAGCGCGGCAGGCTGATGGAAGAGTCGAGCGCCAGGTCGCCAGGCGGCATGGCGGCGGTTATCGGCCTGGACACGGCGACCCTCGAGGCGGTACTCCACCGCGCGCGGGAACTGGGCGAGATCGCCCTGGCGAATATGAACAGCCCCCTGCAGACCGTGATCTCCGGGGAGGTTGGCGCGTTGCTGCGGGCGATGGACCTGGCGCGCGAGGCGGGCGCCCGACGCGTGGCGCGGCTGAAGATCAGCATCGCGTCGCATTCGCCATTGATGCAGCACGCCGCCACCCAGCTTACCGAGCGTCTCAGTCATATCCACTTGCGCGATCCGCGCATCCCGATCGTCGCCAACATTACGGGCCAGGTCCTGCACTCCGCCGGCGAGGTCAAGCGTGAGCTTGGCGAACAGTTATGCAAGCCGGTGCAGTGGACGCGCTCGGTGCTGGAGATGACCAATAGCGGCAGCAGAACCTTCATCGAGATTGGCCCTGGAAACGTCCTGTCCGGCTTGATCAGGCGCATTGACGGCGATGTAGAAGTACATTCGTATCGAGACGTCGAAATCGACACCATCTCAACCCCCGCGCAATGAACGATTGGCGATCTGACCCGGTGGCGATCACCGGGCTCGGTGTGTTGTGCCCGGTTGGCATCGGCGTGGCGGCGGTATGGGAAGCGCTGCTGGCGGGCCGATCCGGCGTGGCGCGCATCACGCACTTCGACCCCAGCCCGTACACCGTGCAAATCGCCGGCGAGGTCAAGGGCTTCGATCCGTCCATCATCGGCGACCAGAAGGACGTGCGGCGCATGGACCGCTGCACGCAGATGAGCATCGCGGCGGCGCGCGAGGCGATGGACGATGCCGGACTCGAACAGGGGTCGCTCGACCCAACGACCGCCGGCATCGCGATCGGATCGGCGGCCGGCGGCATACAAACGCTGCTCGAGCAGCACAGGGTATTCCTCGAACGCGGCCCACGGCGCGTCAGCCCGTTCTTCATCCAGAACATGCTCGCCGATTCGCCGGCCGGGCAAGTTGCCATATCGTTGGGCCTGCAAGGTCCGAACATGGCAGTCGTGTCCGCCTGCGCCACGGGCACGCAGGCAATCGGCGAGGCGGCCGAGGTGATCCGGCGCGGCGACGCGGACGTGATGCTGGCCGGCGGCGCGGAAGCGCCAATCCATCCGTTGATCCTGGCCGGCTTCACGACGATGGGTGCCCTGGCCCGGAACAACGAGGAGCCGGAGCGTGCCTCGTCGCCGTTCACGCGCCGTCGCGACGGCTTCGTGCTCTCCGAGGGGGCTGCGGTGGTAGTGCTCGAGCGGCTGAGTCACGCACTGGAGCGGGGCGCGCGCGTCTACGCGGTGGTGGGCGGCTACGCGGCAACCAATGACGCCTACGATATGGCGGCGATGCCGGAGGAAGGGGTGATGGCGGCCGAGGCGATGCGGAGGGCGGTGCGCAAGACGTGTCTTGGGCCGGACGGCATCGACTACGTCAACACGCACGGCACCAGCACGCCTGCCAACGACGGCACCGAGACGCGCGCGATCAAGGCCGTGTTCGGCGCCCATGCCTACAAAATGGCGATAGGCTCGACCAAGAGCATGACGGGGCACATGATGGGCGCCTCCGGCGCCGTGGAAACCGTGGTCTGCGCCCTCGCCATACGCGATCAGATCGTGCCGCCGACCATCAACCTCGACGACCCCGATCCCGAGTGCGATCTCGACTATGTGCCGAACACGGCGCGGCGCATGCGCGTCCGCGCCACGCTCTCGAACTCCTTCGGTCTGGGCGGCCACAACGCCAGTATCGTGTTGACGCGGTATCAGGGCGACGCACGCCATGCCTGACGACGCAGGGATACCGGCGGGTGAGGGGACTGACTCTAGCGACGACGCGGCCACGCCCCCACCTAACGTCCACGCCAAAGTCGATGCGATCCTCGCCGCGTTCCACGGCAAGACCACGGCGATCACGGACGCGGGCCGGGAGAACATGCGCGCGGTCAACCGGCTGTCACGGGTGGTGCCGCTCCGCCACGTGGCCACGGACCGTGCCTTCCGCCACAATATCAGCCGCTACCACAGCGACGCGCTGGATGAAGACATCCTGATCGGCGCCCGACGTGAGGGCAACGGCGTGTGGTCGCTGGTGGCGGAGCTGACGCCACGAACGCGGTAAGGCCGCGCACGGCGGGCTGTGTAACCGGCCTCGCTCCTTTGATCTCGCTGCATTGGGTGAGGAGGCCGGCTTCCTCTCTACCCGATGAGTGTACCGGACGTTGGCCGCCCTCAATGGTCGGCAAACAAGGCGCTGACCGACTCGCCGACGTGGATGCGCTTGATTGCCTCGGCGAGGAGCGGCGCAATCGAAAGAACGGTCATCCGCGGCAGACATTTGTCGGGTGGAAGGGGCACCGTATTGGTAGTAACGATCTCTTCAATGTCCGGCTGGCTACCGAGCCGGTCGATGGCCCGGCCAGTGAACAGCCCATGTGTGCAGGCGATAACGATGCGCTTAACGCCGTGCTCACGAAGCCGTTGCAGCAGCGCCAGGATCGTGCCACCATTGGCAATTTCATCGTCGAGGACGATCGCGTTCCGCCCCGCGACGTCGCCGATGATCGACTCGATGATCACCTGGTCGTCGGCGATTCGCTGTTTGTTCCCGGCGGCAACAGGCAGTCCCAACAAACGAGCGAAAGCGGTGGCTGACTTGGCATTGCCGAAGTCCGGCGAGACTACCACGGTATGCCGCAAATCGCGACCGCGAAAATACCGGGCGAGCACATTGAGCGCATTGAGGTGATCGACCGGCACGCTGAAGAAGCCATGCACCTGCGCGGAGTGCAAGGTCATGGTCAGCACGCGGTTGGTCCCGGCGGTTGCCAGCAAATCAGCCACCAACCGCCCAGCGATCGAGAGGCGGGGCGCGTCTTTCTTGTCAGAGCGTGCATAGGCATAGTGAGGGATAACGGCAGTGATTCGCGCCGCCGAAGCGCCACGCGCCGCATCCAGCATGAGCAGCAATTCGACCAGATGCTCCTGCACAGGTGGAACCAGCGGCTGGACAAGGAAGACATCGCACTCGCGGCAATTGGCCTGCAAGTGGACCGCAAGGCAATCGTTGCTAAAACGCTCGATGTTGGTGGGGCGTAGCGGCACGCCCAAATGCTCACAAATCTCCAGCGCCAGAACCGGATGGGCGCTGCCGCCGAAGATAGCTATATCGCGCACGAATCCCTCCTGTGGTGGTGCTAGCCTCGCGCATCTACGTGCATCGGCATTATTAGGACCATCGCTTGGCTGCGC
>JANWHV010000054.1 GCA_025450255.1 Chloroflexota bacterium
ACATTTCGCTGCCGGCACGTCAAGCGCTGTCCATAGCGGACGCCCCACCAAGAACGTGAGGCACAACGTGACGCCTGCGCGATCCGGTTCATCAAAAGGCTTCAGTCAGGGCGCCTTCCGGTCCTGCCTACTGGAACCCTGGCGACGGCAAGAGAGACGCGCACCATTTTGCACCAGCAGGCGACCACTCTCGCTCCTATCGTGACTGCGCTCAACCGGCTATCAGCGCGACAGTGCCACGCTTGCAAGACGGCTTGATTGGCGTTTAAACGGCCTGCCAATGCAGGGTCCACGCCGAAACCGAGCACAACACGTGACGGCATATACCGCTGGAGGGCGCCATCCATGCGCCTACCGGCGAAGATCGTACGGCCGGCGTGCATAGAAGATGTTATTCGTCGGAGCTTTGGTCAACCTCCCGCGACCGCAGGCACGATCGAAACTTCGGCTCCGTCGGTCACGGCCGTTTCGAGCCCGCTAAGAAAACGGATATCCTCGCCATCGACGAACAGATTGACAAATCTTCGCGGCTCATGATTTTCGTCATATATCCGTTCGCCCAGTTCGGGGAACAAGGCGATGAGATAGTCGAGTGATTCACGGATCGTCGCTCCTTGCGACTCAACCTTGGCCGCGCCGCCCGTAATGCGACGTAGTGGCGTGGGAATGCGAATTGTTATGGGCAATTGTCGGCCATCCTTTCAAAATTCGCGCGCCTCACGCGGGAGCAAGGCAATGCGGGTCGATCGCGGCTTCGGACCGAGCGAGAGAGCTAATGGGCGCCAACCAACTGCCGGCCCGTGTGCATCACATTTTCCTCGAACGCGCGCAGGGTGGGCGCGATCGTGAACGGAACCGCAAGCTCATCCGCCACGGCATCGGGCGTCTTCAAACCGTTTCCCGTAATATACGCCACCACTCGTTCGCCACGCTTGACGATCCCCTGCTCCGCCAGCTTCTTGAGCACCGCGATCGTCGTGCCGCCTGCCGTCTCGGCGAAGATTCCCTCAGTCCTGGCGAGTAACGAGATGCCGGCGGCAACCTCGGCGTCGCTGGCGGAGGCAATCGCGCCGCCCGTGCGCCGCGCGACTTCGAGCGCGAACGGCCCGTCGGCCGGGTCGCCAATAGCCAGCGACCGTACGAAGGTGTTGGGTTTGACTGGCCGAATATCGTCGCGGCCTTCCGCAAACGCCGTGGCAACCGGAGAGCATCCATCAGCCTGGGCGCCGGAAAACCGGATCGCGCGAGGGGCGATCAAGCCGACCTTCTCCAACTCACGGAAGCCTTTTTCGATTTTCACCAGCAAGGCGCCTGAAGCCACCGGAGCAACAATATGATCGGGCGCTTCCCAACCAAGCTGTTCGGCTACCTCGAACGCAAGCGTCTTCGAGCCTTCGGCATAGTACGGGCGAAGATTAATATTGGCAAAGCCCCAGCCATATTCGTCCGCCAGTTCGCTGCAGAGACGGTTTACCTGATCGTAGTTACCGTCAACCCGCACCAGATTAGGGCCGTAGACCAGGGCGTTGATAATTTTGTTGATCTCCAGATCGGCCGGTACGAAGACATACGCCTTGAGGCCGGCAACGGACGCGGCGGCGGCAACGGCGCAGGCAAGATTCCCGGTGGAGGCGCAGGCGAAGGTGTCCAGGCCAAGCTCGACGGCGCGCGTCGCGGCTACCGCGACGACACGATCCTTGAAGGAATAAGTAGGGTTGACGCAATCATTCTTTACGTAGAGATTGTCCAGGCCCAGCGCCCGCCCGAGTCGTTCGGCTCGAATGAGCGGCGTGCAGCCCGCGCCCAAATCAACAGGGTGGTCGGTTTCGACGGGCAGCAATGCCCGATAGCGCCATATTGTCCGTGGACCACTCTCGATAGTCTGGCGCGAAACCGAAGCGCGAATCGCGTCATAATCATAGACAGCCTCCACGGGGCCGAAACATCGTTCGCAGGCGTGGATCGCCTCGAGTGGATAGCCCTCGCCACAGATTCTGCATCGCAAGCCGGTCGCGAACGTTGAACCGCTCATCGTCGTACCCCCAAGTTTTCGCCCAACAAAAAACCCCTCGTCACCTACTGGCAAGACGAGAGGTCCGGGTGCTCCGTATGCGGGTACCACCGCGCCTAGCCTGACCGCTAGGCCAACACGAATGGCGTTGTATCACATAGTTTCACGCGACCCTCATCTTCCAGATATATCTGCCGGAATTGGCACCCTTGCGCATCGAGCGACGGTTGCCGAGGCTTCACAGGGCCGGTCCCTCCACCTCTCTGGATAAGAGCGCTCTATTAACATGTAAAGGTAACTGCAATGAACAATAACATACCGGCGAATCCCACGTCAAATACGGAAATTGGCGGATTAGCCGGGCCACCGATCGGGATGCTTTGCCATCGTGCCATGAGACAGCAATCTTTCCCAGACGTCTACACGGGTGTACAATGCCATCACATTCCTCTACGAGTGCCGTCCGCTGGAAGTGAGGTCATACCATGGCGGTTAAGGTGTTTGTCGAGAGCGTGCGGATCAATCTAGCCACCAACACGCGAGTCGTACTTTTGAAGGATTCAAAGATCGACCGCTATTTGTTGATCCACATTGGTGAAGGGGAATCCCTCGCCATCGCGGCCGAGCTGCAAGGGCATAAGCCCGTCCGGCCATTCACGCACGATCTCATGACGAATATGCTTGAGCAACTCGACACCAAGATTAGCAGCATCCTGATCCATAGCCTGAAAGACGACGTGTTTTTCGCCACGATCACGCTCGAACAAGGTGAGAAGCGGCTGGAGATTGACGCGCGCCCCAGCGACTCGATTGCTCTTGCCGTCCGCTGCGACGCGGTGATATTCGTGGAGGAGGACGTATTCGAGCAGGCCGGCCTGAGAGCATCGACGAAAGACGAGGATGAGGACGATAAACTGGCCGTGTTCCGCGATTTCGTGAATCAACTTGATTTTTGATGCTTGTCCTCTCCGAGACTGACGTCGATCGGCTCCTGCCTGTAAGTGAGGCAATTGAGCTAGTCCAGGACGCATATATCGCCTATTCTCGCGGTGAAGTCGTCTGTCCCCAGCGTCTGTCCTTGCCTCTGATCCCGGACGGCGCGGTGTTGCTCAGCATGCCCGCGTTCGACGGCCGTGAATATGCCGGCGTCAAGCTGGTGGCCGTACAACCAGAGAATTTGCAGCGGCGCCTGCCAATCGTGCGCGCTACGTACGTCTTGTTTGACGCGGCAACCTGTGAAACACTCGCCGTAATCGCTGCCACGCGGCTCACCGCGATACGAACCGGCGCGGCCGGCGGTGTCGCGGCATCGCTGCTGGCGCTGCCCAATGCCGATACCCTGGCGATCATCGGGGCCGGGGCGCAGGCTGAGACCCAGTTGATGGCCACGGTCGCGGTGCGGCCGATACGCGATGTCTGGGTGTACAGCAGGGACGCGGCGAAAACCGCGGCGTTCGTCGAACGCATGGCGCCGCAGGTGACGGTACGGCTTCATGCCGCTGCCGGCAGCGCCGAGGCCGTCGCTCATGCCGGCATCGTCGTCACGACAACCAACTCCTCGACGCCGGTGTTTGACGACAAGGAGATCAGGCCGGGAACGCATATCACGGCGATAGGCGCGTTCACCGCCATGATGCAGGAAGTACCGGATGCCACCATGGCGCGGGCGTCCGTGTATGTCGATGCGATGGACGCGGCGCTGCACGAAGCGGGAGAGCTTGCCGGACCGCTTTCTCGCGGCGTTATTCGCCACGAGATCATCGTCGGCGAGATCGGCGCGCTAGCCGAGGGACGCATCCCAGGGCGTCTTTCCGGCGATCAGGTTACCGTGTTCAAGTCCGTTGGGTTGGCAGCCCAGGATCTTGCTTGCGCCGCCGCGGTATATCGTCGCGCGAAAGCGGCTGGAGTAGGCGTACGCGCGCCGCTATGAACGGAGGCCCCTCAGGCACGATCCGCCACTTCGTCCCACGGAGCGGCGGTTTGAGGCGAGCGCGGGCGTCGTGCAAGATCAAGACGGCATGTACCCAAAGACACATGCTACGCGCGGCACTCCGCATGCGCATGGAGGAAGGCAGTAAGCAGTGGATCTTGCGTACAAGGTACAGCCCGGCGAGAAAGTCAACCTGCGCGGCTTTGACTCTGGCCAAACGCATGGCATCGCGCGGTCGAAGGCGGAAGCGCGACTTCCCGTTCTTAATACGCTGCTGACGAACATGCAGGAGACGCACTACGCCGCTGGACAAAATGGCATCTTGATCGTACTTCAGGGGCTGGACACAGCGGGAAAGGACGGCACGATTCGACACGTGATGGCCAATTTCAATCCCGCAAGCTGCAGGGTCGAATCGTTTAAGGTCCCAACGCCCGATGAGCACGCGCATGACTTCCTCTGGCGCATTCACAAGGCAACACCCCCGCTCGGATCGATCGCCATTTTTAACCGGTCCCACTATGAGGACGTGCTGGTCGCACGGGTACACAAGCTCGTGACGGAGCAGATTATTGAAGCGAGGTATCAGCAAATCAACAACTTCGAGGAGCTGCTGGTTTCTACCGGCACGATCGTCTTGAAGTTCTTTCTTTTCATTTCCAAGAATGAGCAACGCGATCGGCTGTTGGCGCGGGAGGCCGATCGTGACAAGGCATGGAAGCTCTCGTCATCCGACTGGCCGGAACACGAATTGTACGATCAATACCTCAGTGCGTATGAACATGTCTTGAGTCGATGCTCGACGAAGCACGCTCCCTGGCACATCGTTCCGTCCGACAAGAAGTGGTTCCGGAACCTGGCGGTTGCTCAAACAATCGCGGACGCGATAAAGCCGTACAAGGGCGACTGGGAAGGCGCGCTGAAGGCGCGGGGCAGGGCACAGCTTGCATTGCGCGAGGCTCAGAAGGCGGCGCGCTAAGCGCCTGGAATAGTCCTAAATCACGCCCGTGGACCACTATGGCTCCGCATGGGATAGTACCGTACATGCTATGCCAATGCTCATGCACGGGAGTACGCAATGTCCGACAAGCAATCGATTGATGCCGCCGGTACCCCTCGGCCAGGTTATATTTTTGCCATATTCGACAGCCAGGATGGCGCGAGCGACGCAAAGAACGTGCTGGCCGGCATGGGAGTAGTGGCGGAAGCGTTTGAACCGGCAGACGCCGAGATGCTGAAACGGACGAGCGACGACGCTGGCGTCGTAGCGTCGCTTCGCCGCTTCTTGAAGAACATGGGTGGTGAAAGCAACATGGCCACGCGTTACGCGGACCACCTTGCGAGAGGCCGGCGCCTGCTTGCCGTGCCTGTCGCCGACAACGCCGCGGCCGAGCAGCTAACGAAAGTACTTACCGGGCATGGTGGATACGACGTAACCTATTTCCGCGACTGGTCGATACAGTATATGAGCCCCAGCGAGAATATCGAACGGAACGAACCGACGCACAGCTCGACGAACACCGGTGAGTAACCCAGATCTCGTGCTGTGTGGTTCGAGAATTCGCGCTGTATCGGGTAACGCGATTAGCGGGTTTCTCGGCGCGCGATCCGCTCGGCGCGAGTCAAACGGCGGGAGGTCGGCTCATCCGCTATGTCGCCCCATATCAGCTCGGACTCGCCAATATACACGGTTGCGCCGTCCGTCACGCCCGCGCGCTCAAGGGCACGGGTGACACCGAATCGCCGCAACAAGGCCTGAAGCCGGTTCAGCGACTCCTCGGATGCGGTATCGGTCATGGCCATGGCGCGCTCAGCGCTTCGACTATGGACGCGGAACGCGCCTCCCTTTAATTGGTCGATTCTCAGCTCATCCAAACGCGGGGGAATAATCACCGTCTCAGGCACGGGCGCGAGCGCGGCCTGACGAGTACGCTCCGCCTCGAGCAAGTGCCGAACGCGCCGTACGAGTGGCTCTACACCCTCGCCGGTGGCAGCACTAATGGGAAACGCCATAAGACCTCGGTCCACGAGCGCGGCCTCAACCGCGGGCCACGTATCACGCGCATGCGGCAGATCCATTTTGTTGACGCCGATAACCTGCGGCCGTTGCGCTAAATCCGCGCTATACAGCGCCAGCTCGTTGTCTATCACGTCTATACTGGACATGATATTCGCCGCATCGCCATCGGACCCATCCACCATATGGATTAGCACGCTGGTGCGTTCGATATGGCGGAGAAACTCATGGCCCAGGCCGAGTCCTTCGTGCGCGCCCTCGATCAAGCCTGGGATATCCGCCACGACAAAACTATAGTCGTCACTTACGACAACGCCCAGGTTCGGCGTCAGCGTAGTAAACGGATAGTCGGCAATCTTGGGACGGGCAGCGGTGATTTGGGCCAGCAGCGTAGACTTTCCGGCGTTCGGAAGCCCGGCTATGCCAACGTCCGCGATGAGCTTTAGCTCAAGCATGATCGCACGCTCAACCCCAGGCTCGCCTTTTTCGGCGATCCTCGGCGCCTGGTATGTCGCCGTGGCAAAGTGGGTGTTGCCGAGCCCGCCGCGCCCGCCGCGAGCAACCATCACGCGCTGGCCGGGCTCCGATAAATCGGCGAGCACTTCGTCCGTGTCGGCAGCATGGATTACAGTACCGACCGGTACTTTCAGCAATAGGTCCTCACCGGCCGAGCCGTGACGCCGGCGCATAGACCCGTTTCCGCCGTGCTCGGCGCGATGGTGGCGGTGGTGAATATAGTGCCAGAGCGTATTGAAGTTTGGGTCCGCGACCGCGTAGACAGAGCCACCGCGACCACCATCTCCGCCATCGGGCCCGCCCATGGGAACGTACTTCTCACGCCTGAAGTGCAACGATCCGGCGCCCCCTGAACCGGCGCGAACGAATATCTTTACCTGATCACGAAACACTAGTTTCCATAAGCAGCGATCGAAGGCCGGTTATCGGCTTTCGCACTTGCCGGCGCAGCAGTCCCAACCGCGAAGGATTGTTCACCAACACCGCAAGTACGGTTCCAGCATGCACTGGAGAAATCAACAGGGCAGCTCGCTCGGATTCAAGTGCAACCGTACCCGTCTCGCCAAGGCCTTGTCCGCTTGCTCCCTTTCTCGCAGCCGCGAACACCGCGGCAATATTACTATCGATATTGAGGTCACCGTTCTCCGCGCCCGCCGTCATCAGGGCGGATCCGTCTTGCCCGACCAGCTTTACGAACACAACGTCCGAAAGCCCCATAAGCTCGCCTACAAGATCCTGGGCGCGGGATTCCTGAAGCGGTGAAATCGCCGACGGTCGGTACACCGGAAGCTCAACATCCTCGGGAAGGTTTATCGTGGTGTCACGCGAGTCAAACGACTGCATTCCGAGCTCTTCGGCGTCCACCAGTTCCGCGGTTGAGAACACATGCGTTTCAAAGCCGGTATCGGGTAAATCGAAATCCTCAACGATTCGTGTCGCGTCAAAATCCGGCACCGTGCCGCTCGCCATGATACGGTCCGCGGCAACACCGTCGTACGAAGCCAAACCGGCGCCGTCGTTTAGCCGCCCGATATTGTCCTGTACATCGCCCCGCCGCGGATCTGGCCGCTCAACTATCGGCGCTCTCACCTGGAGGAGGTTAGGGTCGAACGACACCGCGCCCAGAGGCGTGCCTTGCTCGGCCGGTGGCGGCAGCGGACCAGTAGTGAACGTCGGCTTCGGCGTTTGCGCGGCTGCCGCGCCGAGATCCGCGACCGTGCCTGGCAGGCCGCGCGGCACCGATTCGCCACGAAGAATCGCCCGTATATCAAGAGACTGCGCGGCCGATGCGGCGACCGCGCCAGGTAGTTCGGGACGGCGGGCGGGCGGGGTTGCCCGGCCGGCACTCGGCGTATCGGGAGCGTCCGGTGCAACCGTGAAGCCACCGGCAACGTTTCCTGGCAGCCCGAGCCGCCCAGCCTGCCTGGACGGGCTTTCCGGCGCGGCATCGTCCAGCCCAAGACTGGCCCTGCTAGGCGCCGCGGGGTCCGTGCTGACCTGCCCAGGCAAACCAAGACGGGCGCCCTGTTGGCTTGGAGATGAAGGCGCGTCATGGCTCGACCCGGTAAAACGGGCCGCCAATGGATTCAATCCTTCGCCGGGATTCGCAAAGATCGTGCCCTGTTTCTCGGCGGGGCGGACCGTGCCAACGCCCATCCCAGGTAAGGCGAGCCGTGGTGGCTTCGGTCCTCCCGTTGCAGCCTGTTGCGAATGGCCGACCAAGCCTTGAATCCTGGCGCCTATGCCGGGGCGTCCGCCGACCGTTGAGGTGCCGTTATCACCGTGCGACTCACGCTTGTACGCGTCCATCGGGTCGTCGTCGAAGGTTGGTGGGGCTACTACCTCCTTGAAGGAGGCGGTTGAGCTGAGAGTGATCTTCGAGAGCCGATCGTTCAGATCAACGCCGGAGAAATTTTGTGTCACCACCGCGCCCGAGTTGCCTCTGATGGCCGGCCGCGCTGTCCCCAGGGCCATAACAATACCGATAATCGGAAATAGGAGGAGGACCATCGCGAGGATAATCACAATACTGACCAAGGAGCACCCCTCCTCGTTAGGCGGCCTTTACAGCGCCAATTCAAGATAACGTGGGTGCATTGTAGCATGAGGTCCGCACGGGAGTAACCTATTGCAACTAGCCAATTCGGTTCTAAACCGTGACGATTGGAGTGGCGGACCGTGTCCAGGCGTGTGTCGCGACGCGGACGCCCGTAGAACGCAGTGACCGCAGCAGTGTTTCTATGCCGCGCGGCATGCCCGCTGGAGTCGGGACCGAATCCACGAGCATTTCGCGATCGATATTGAGCGTACGGACCTGCACCTCGTCGACGCCTTCGGTGACGATCAGATCCTGCAATGCCTCCATCTCGTCAGCGCAGTCGGTGTAGCCAGGGAAAGTAAGGAGGTTCAAGGCCACCCAGACTCCGGACCTCGAACACAATCGAATGGAGTGGCGCACATCGGCGAGCGTATAACCGCGCGGCTTGTAGTACGCCGCGTAATTGGCATCACCCGCCGAAAAAATACTGACGCGGATCCGGTGCAGCCCCGCGTCGACGATTTCCTTGAGGCCGTTGGTATGCCAGCCGTTCGTGTTCATATTGATAAACCCACCGTGCTCGCCGTGGGCCGGCAAGCGCTCGCGGACCAAGCGCACGGCGCGGGCGATCGCCCGCCACCGATTCAGCGGATCGCCTTCGCAGCCCTGCCCAAAGCTTATGATCCGGTCGGGGCTGCCACTGAGATGCGCGATCGCGAGATCGGCAAGCTGCTCGGAGCTTGGGGCTATGCGCAGGCGCGCCTGCGGCGACGGCACGTCGCCCAGTTGTTCCGAAATGCAACCGACGCACT
>JANWHV010000055.1 GCA_025450255.1 Chloroflexota bacterium
GCCCCAGGCAAACTCGGCCAATCGGCCACGAAAGCATCGAAGTCCTCGACCGTGGCGATCGTTTCCGTCACCCGATCGACGATATCGACCGCCCAACGGTCCGGCACGCGCAAACTGCCATAGAGTGAAAAGGGCATGAAGGGCAATACGTACTGGGACCGATCGGTTTCGCCAGCAGGCGATTCTTCCAGCTTCCCATCGGTTAGGCGAGGGATGGCTATATGCGGCGGTCGCGCCACGCGATATGATGCGCTGGGCTCTAGAGGCTTTAGCCACCAGACGGCGCCAGCCACGGCCTCTAGAGCCCGTGACGGAGATCGGCAATCCGTGAAGACGACGATCGTCATTACCGACCTCACGCGCATGCAGGGAGGACGCGTGTGTATCGCGGGGTATGATGTGAGCTGTACCTGTGTGCGCCCAATCTTGCGGCCGCCGGGCATCCATGAATTCACGCTTTTCGCCGCCGGTCGACCGATTGTATTCCCGGGCGCCGAGGTCGAATTTGATTTCGGGCAAGCGGCGCCGCATCCCCCGCACGTCGAGGATGTGTACTATAATTCCGGCTCGGTCAAATACAAAGGCCGGCTGGGCGAGGAGCGCTGGCGCCAACTTCTATCGACCACCATATCGGACAACGTGGGCGCGATCTTCGAGCAGCGGATCTTTACCGATCACGGCGCGTACGTGCAGGACGGCCAGGGCACGCGATCGCTGGGAACGGTACGGCCGGTGAGAGTGACGAGCGCCGTATACCGGGCCAGGACGAGTGATAGGTGGGAATATCGCCTCGGATTCGTCGATGAGGCGGGAAGTCGTTTTGAGCTATCCGTCGCCGATCTTGCCTGGCGCTATTTCTTGGATCGCCGGCGCGCGAAAGGCCATGCACCGGCAGATATCGCGGTGGAAATGAGCGAATTGTTGCGGCTGCGCGCGGTGTTCCTGCGGATCGGCCTGGCCCGTGGGTGGGCGGAACATCCTGGGGAATGTTATCTGCAGATCACCGGCGTTCACACGTTCCCCGATTACCTACTCGGCTTAACGTTTGCCGAGTATGCTCCGGCTATGCCTGAAGCCGCGCAGGCAGCGACAACGCGTGAACGATAGGCCCTCGAAAGCCCGGCCGGGGCTTGGTTCGCCGGCGCCGCGTGGACGCCGGATCATGCCGCCGCTCGCCGAGCGACGGCTCCGACAGTCTGGTGACCCACGTGCCGCGCCAACGCTCAGCGGGACGGTAGAAGCCGGCGCCATAGGCGATCCGTCGCTTTGTCGCTCAGGCGCCCCTTCTCGTCGGCCAGCCGTTTCAGCCACAGGTCGCGCACGCCAAGAGTATCGTCGCACGCAATCAGCGCCGCGAACGCCGCACTCAGCCGCACCAGATCCATGCCGGCGGGAATGCGTCCCACATGATCCATGCCGGCGCTAACGCAGGACAGGATTGCCCCGGAGAGCCGTGTTTTTCTTTCCAGGTCATCCTCCTGCTCCGCCAGGGGCGCTAGCCAGCAGCACATGGCGCCAATCTCGCCCGGAAGCGCGTCGGATCTGGCGCGCTCGTCTTCAAGGCACAGCCACGACGCGGCGGCGCGACCGCGATGCACGCGCAGCCAACGGTCCAGTCTGGCGTGCGTGTCGGCAGTCGGGTTGCCCGTCCGCAGATCGAGGAATGCCTGAACATCGACAACCGAGGGCAAATCCTCGCCACACTCTGCGAGCCGCTGGAGCAATGCCGGACCTTCGCTCCCGCTCCCGGAGTCTTGCTCCGAAAAAGGAGCACATTCGCCATCGTCGGCCTCAAGGCGTGCATCTGGCAATGGTTGGTCGGGAACTTGAGGCTCGGATAGCGACGATGAAGCGATCTGCGCAGGATCGCGGCGCTTGCCGTTTACCGCTTCTTCAACCAGATGCTTTACTCGTTTGAAGCCAAACCCACGCAGCGCGCCATAATAGGGTGGCTCGTACCGTGCCACCAAGGCGTCAATCGTAGGGCCGCGGCTCCCATATAAGATGTGCGCGAATATCCAATAAGGCTGCGAGCCGACGGCGGCGCGAACGGAATCGACCAGATCGTGCATCTCCCGTGGGGACGGCTCGGACGCGATCGCAACCGGCACACGCGAGTAAGCCGCCACGCTGGTGTTAGAGCGTTCGCCGCGAGCCGCGCCTATCAGAGCAGTGAGTTGCTTGTGATCGATGGCGGAGAACGAGCCGGCAACGCGAGAACCGGGCTCCGGCACACCAATCAGCAGCGACCTGGCGATCGAATGTAAAGCCTCCGGCCAGTAGTCGCGGTTCTTGCCGAAGCGGCAGCGGTGGAGGGCGCTCGCCTCTACCTGTCGGACCCGTTCTTTCGATATACCCAGTTGTGTAGCCAGATCTTGCAGGGTCGCGCGCGGCTGCCCGTCGAGGCTGAATCGACGTACCAGGATGAACACCTTGCGATCGCCACCGTGGTACTGCGCGATCCGATCGGAGATTGCCGCCACGAAGGCTTGCAGGAGGCTGTCCAGGTATTGGTCGCGCAACTGCGCGAGTTGCGGCTCGGTGTACCCCTCGCGCGCGAGCAGCGCGCTCAATCGTGTCTCCGGTCCGTAGACCGCTTGCAGGAAGTCGGTAACGCCGGCAAGTTGCGTTTTCGCGCTCATACCCTCAATCTATTCACCCGGCGCGTTATCGACCGCCGCCGGCCTACTCTGGCTACCACCCCGCCGGCGGCGTGCCCTTTCCATGCAAGCCCGACGCTTCGCTGTCGCAAACGCCTGGACGTCGACACGCCGTATCGCGCCGCCGTGGGGAATGTAGACTTTGTCTACTACTGTACAACGGCCATTCACGCGCGGAAATGACGCATTTGTGTCGTCGCTACAATCGATGGGGATGATTGTGCCAGGTCGCCGTCCACACCAGGAGATCGGACCCGCAAATCGCGGCGCCTCAACCGGTCATTCAGGCCATCGACATCGCATGGACGAAAGCATACCGAGCGGCGCCAAATAGCGCTTCTTACCTGAGCCGGGCTACACGCGTCGATATCGCGCCTGACGGACGTAGCGCGGCTGGGTGGGTGGATATAGCGCGGGTCAGGTCGACGGACCTGTGACGGCTGTTTGCGCGTGCGCCTCTTCAATAGCCTGGCCATTCCGTGAGCCGGTGGACGATATGCCGGAGGGGCCGGTAGGGAAGAGCGATAGATAGGCAGTGTAGCGAAACCGCCGGTTCCTGCGCGTCGTTGTCGCTTCATCCAGGATACCGACGGACTGAAGTTGCTGAATGGCGTAGATCGCGGTATTGAACGATATGCCAAGCTCGGTGGAAACATAAGAAGCATTGACAATGGGATGTAGAAACAGCAGATCAAGCAGTTCGCCGGCCCTGGCTCTAAAGCGATTTGCGCGCAGCAATTTGTGATGATCCTCGCGCATTGCGTTGATTGCCTGGATGCTGGACACGGCTTCTTGCGCGGTTTCGCGCACGCCGAGCAGAAAGAATCGCAGCCAGCCCTCCCAATCGCCATCGGTGCGGACAGCCATCAGTCGCGCGTAGTATTCGGCTTGGTGGTCCTTGAGAAAGTGGCTCAAGTACAGCAACAGTCTGGTCAATACGTTTCGGTAAACAAGCGTGAAGACAATGAGCAGGCGGCCAACGCGCCCGTTCCCGTCAAGGAACGGATGAATGGTTTCTAACTGGGCATGGGCAATCCCACAATGGACCAATACCGGCAAATGTCGCTCAGTGTTGAGAAACCGCTCGAGGTCGGCGAACGCGGCAAGCATCTCATGCACGGGTGGCGGGACAAATGTAGCGCGAGACAGCGGCGCGCCGCCTGGCCCTATCCAATTTTGCGTGATTCGGAACTCACCAGGGGAGCGTTCGGCCCCACGCCCCTCGCCCAGGAGTATTTCGTGAATCTCACGGATAAGGCGGCCGCTCGGCGGTAGGGAATCCAGCCGCTGCAGTCCATGATTCATCGCCGCGACGTAGTTCACGACCTCCTGGATGTCTCCCAATCGGTCGCGATCCTCAGGATCGAGCTCGGAATCGAGCAAATCCTCCAATGTGCTCTGCGTGCCCTCGATCTGCGAGCTAAGCACTGCCTCGCGTCTTACGTACATCGCGACAAACAGATCGGGGTTGAGCAGCGTCGAGGCCGCGCCGTCGAGGCGGCCCACGGCAGCCGTCGCTTCGGAGAGCAATGGTTCCAGGGTGTCGGTCACGATTGGCGGTTCTGGCGGCAGGGGTGCAGGGATGAACGCGCTATAGTCACCGACCTGCTTCACGTATCGGCCAGCCCGTACGTTGTTGACCATGCGCCAACCTTCTTATTGTCGAAAACTGAAATAAGGCCGCCCCAGTAGCATGCGCTATTTCAATAATCAGCACAATACTGAAATAAGGAAATTTCGTCACGTCCATGAAGTACACCCGCGAGTCGTGCTTGGCGGCGCGTGGATAGCCGTTCGCATTCGGTCACGAGACAGTCTCCGTGTTGTCTCGCAACCATCGCGCGGGTCGTGCCATTGCGTCCTCCAGCCGCACATCGCCACGACTGACAACGGCAAGTATCTGGTCCGCGTAGGCTAGGGGATCGGCGGCGATCCTCAGGCCATTCATCAACAGGAACGTGGCACCCACTACGTCGGCCAGGCGCTTATTGCCGCCCTCGAAGGCGTGGGCGAGCGCTATACCCACTAGTAGCGATGCCGCCTGGGTCCAGATGTCGGCGCCGTCGTAATAGGCGGCGTTTCGCGGCCGCAGCACCGCGCTTTCCAGGGCGCCGCGGTCACGCAGGATCGACTGCCGGCCGAGGTCGGCCATGATCTCCTCGTGCATGACCTCGACTTCGGCGGCATTGAGATACTCGCCAGCGCCGGAACGTTGGCCGGGCACTACTTGTCCTTCAAATACTCGATGCCCGCCGCTTGCTCGTGACGTGCCTGCTCGAACGCCGCGCGTACATGCGGCCGCAATTCTATCTGCCGGCGCACCTTGTTCACCTGAATTACCACCTGGTCGCCCTCGCGCAGTCCCAGGCGCTCGGCCTCGTCCTTGGGGATGGTGACGGCCAGGCTATTCCCCGCCTTGCGTACTCGCGAAAACACGCGTTGTTCCTTTCGGCTTGCCCGATCTGCTTTCCAACTATTCCAGCAGCGGCACGTAGCTATAATAGTACTATATCTACTATATCATGTGTGCCTCATTCGGCCACACCGGCGAAGAGATTCACATCGTCGTATGCCCGATACCGCGTCACGACAATCGCCCCCACGGGCAGCGGTTGCACGCCACGGACGGCGCCGAAAGCAGCGTGGGAAACGCGGTGCCATTGGCCCGGCGCCGGGGCGCGAATCGAGAGTAGTAGCTGGCGCCCGCGCGCTGGAGCGCGGCGACGAGTGTCGACTTGCCGACGAAGGGGCGGCCAGGAGCGTTCCCGACACGACTCGAACGTGCAGTCTCCAGGTCCGCGGCCTGGTGCTCTCTCCAGTTAAGCTACGGAAAACGTACGGTCCCAACCTGGAACATTCTTTCACCACGGAGACGCAGAGACACGGAGGAATTCGTGAGCTTTTCTCCGTGTCTCTGCGTCTCCGTGGTGAACTGTCTTGTGGA
>JANWHV010000056.1 GCA_025450255.1 Chloroflexota bacterium
TAGAGCACATTGAGAGCCCGTCGCCGTTCAATGCCGAAGGGATAAAGGGCGCCGGCGAGGGCGGCACCATCGGCGCGCTGGCTACGATTGCCGGCGCGATAGAGGACGCCCTGTCGCCATTCGAGATCAGGCTCAACGACTTGCCAATCCTGCCGCCAGCGCTGGTAGCGGCGGTGGCCGCGGCACGCGCCGGCCGGAAGCTCTAAAGACACATCCGTAAGCGCGGCCCGTTGACAGCGTTTGGGATCGGTGCTACCGTGTAAAGCAATCGATTGTTCAGCTAGGACAAACGATTGTGCAAGGCGGCTCCGCTGCTGTGTGCGGCCGCCCGAGCCGGCGCATGGAGGCGACCAACCACGTGGAAGCGCGCACGTTGAAAGATCTCGCCCGCCTCGCGGGCGTGCATCCTTCCACCGTGGCCCGCGTGCTCAACGGCGACCCGCAACAGCGCGTTCGCCCCGAGGTGCGCGACCGCATTGTCACGCTCGCCCGCACCCACGGCTATCAGCCAAATGGTCTGGCGCGCGCGCTCCGCCTGAAGCGGTCACAGGTGATCGGCACGATGATTCCCGACATATCCAATCCATTCTTTGCCGCCATGTTCCGCGGCATCGAGGATACGCTGGCGTGCCAGGATTTTAGCGTGATTCTTGCCAATACCGACGACGAGCCGCGGCGTGAATTGCGGAGCATGAACGTGCTCCGCGAGCGCCAGGTTGACGGACTGATCCTGGCCACGGCGCGCCGCCACGACCCCGCGATCGCGAGCCTCGCCGCCGACCGCTATCCCTTTGTGCTCGTCAACCGCCATACCGACCCCATAAGCGCCAATGCGGTTGTGCCGGACGACTACAACGGCGCCGCCGTCGCGGTGGACCATTTGGTCGCGCTTGGTCACCGGCGCGTCGCGCATATCGCGGGCTCCCTGGAGATCTCGACCGGCTACAACCGCCGCCGCGGCTATCTCGATGCTCTCGCGCGTCATGGCCTGGCCGCCGATCCCGCACTGCTTGTGACCGGCAGCTATCGCGAAACGGGCGGCCACGACGCGATGCTCGCCTTGCTTGCCCTGCCCGAGCGGCCAACCGCCGTGTTCGCGGTCAACGACCTCGCGGCCATGGGCGCCATACGCGCGGCGCGTGAGGCCGGCCTGGCCGTACCGGGCGACGTTTCCATCGTGGGCTTCAACGATCTGGCCGAGTGCGCGCGGATGACGCCGACCCTGACCACGCTGCACGTGCCGCTGCACGATATGGGCGTGGCGGCGGCGACGCGAATCCTGGCGCTGCTCGGCGGCGAGGACGCGGCGCCTGAGCCGGCGATACTGCCGGTCGAGCTTGTCCAGCGAGAGAGCACCGGGCCCGTCCCGACTCTCCTCGCGCCGGCAGGCTGATGAGTATCCCCGCGAGCGTTGCGGCACGAGCAGGCATGGAGGTTAAGCGTGGCTGATCTGGGGTTCATTGGCCTGGGCACCATGGGTGGCCGTGTTGTCAGGCGGTTGCTCGACGCCGGGCACCAGGTGACCGGCTACAATCGCACCAGCGCGAAAGCACGGTGGCTGATCGACGCCGGCATGCGCTGGGCTGAGTCGCCGCGCGCGGTGGCCGAAGCATCCGAAATAACTTTCAGCATGGTGACGAATACCAGCGCCCTGCTGGCGATTGTCGACGGCGAAGACGGCGTGCTCGCCGGCCTCGCGCCGGATAGCGTGTACGTGGACATGAGCACGGTCAGCCCACAGGTCTGCCGCGACCTGGCGAAGCGCGTGGCAGCGCGCGGCGCCTATATGCTCGACGCGCCGGTCTCGGGTCGCGTGAGCACACTCGAACAGGGCCAGCTCTCGATCATGGTGGGTGGCGATCGAGCGGTCTTCGAGCGGATCGAGCCGGTGCTGCTGGCGATCGGCCCCAAGGTGACACGCATGGGCGCCAACGGGCTGGCGGTTACCATGAAGATTGCCATCAACCTGAGCCTGGCCGTGCAGTACCTGGCCTTCTCCGAGGGTTTGCTGCTGGCCGAGAAAAGCGGCATCCCACGCGAGACCGCGCTGCAGGCCATGTTGCAGAGCGTCGTGGCCTCGCCCGTGCTCAAATACCGGGGACCGTTCGTACTCGAGATGCCGGAGGAAGCGTGGTTCGACGTGAACATGATGCAGAAGGACATGCTGCTGGCCCTTGAGCTCGGGCGCGCCGTCGATGTGCCGCTGCCCACGGTAGCGATTGCCAACGAGTGGCTGACCGCCGCGCGGGCGCTTGGACTTGGGCACAAGGACTTCGCGATATTGTTCGAGGTGCTGGCACGCATGTCAGGGCTCAACAGCACGCAAGATCCGTAGCAATCTCAACCGGCAACCGCGCTTGTTGCGGACACGCTCGCTACAGATACGCATCGACAAAAGAAAGCCGGTTGAGCTTCGACGACGGCACGGTGAGGAGTACGACGATGGCACTGAGCAGTTACGGGCTGATGGCGGTGGATTGGGAGCAGCGCGTGGATATGGAGCGCCTGCGCAACGAGCGCCTGGCGCGCGTCTCCGCGCTCCTCAAGGAATCGAGCATGGGCGCGCTCCTGTGCTTCGACATGAACAACGTGCGGTACATCACCGCCACGCACATCGGCACCTGGGCCATGGACAAGCTGGCTCGCTTCACCCTGCTGCCGCAGGACGACGATCCAATCCTGTGGGACTTCGGGTCGGCCGCCCGGCATCACCAGCTTTACTGTCCCTGGCTCGGCGAGCGCTCGCGGCCCGGCATCTCCACCTTACGCGGCGCGCTCTCGCCGGAGGTGGGCCAGGCCGAGGATGTCGCGCGTAAAATTCGCCTTGAGCTCGAGGCGCGTGGACTGCTCGGCGAGCCGGTTGGCGTGGACGCGGTGGAATTGCCCGTCCTTTTCGCCCTGCAGGCGGAAGGGATCACGGTGGTGGACGGCCAACAACTGATGCAGCAGGCACGCATGATCAAGACGCGCGACGAGATAACCCTGCTCAACACCGCGTGCATGATGGTCGATGCCGCCTATGACGAGCTGTATCGGGCCATGAAGCCGGGTATCCGCGAGAACGAATGCGTGGCTTTGGTGAATAAGGTGCTCTACGACCTGGGATCCGAGCACGTCGAAGGAGTAAACGCCATCTCCGGCGAGCGCTGCAGTCCCCACCCGCATGTGTTTAGCGATCGGGCGCTCCGACCCGGCGATCCCGCCTATTTCGATATTTTGCAGAGCCACATGGGCTACCGCACCTGCTACTACCGCACCTTCGTTATCGGCAGCGCCTCGCGGGCGCAAGTGGATGCCTACGCACGCTGCCGCCACTATCTCGACGCCGCGATTAGCCTGATACGCCCAGGGGCCACGACCGCCGACGTGGTGAGGGTCTGGCCGAGGGCGGAGGAATTTGGCTTCCCCAATGAGGAAGCGGCATTTGCCTTGCAATACGGTCATGGCGTGGGCCTATCGATCTGGGAAAAGCCCATCTTCAGCCGTCTCGTCTCGCTCAAACACCCGGAAGTGATCGAGGAAGGGATGGTCTTCGCGCTCGAGACGTTCTGGCCGGCACTCGATGGTTGGTCGGCGGCGCGCATCGAGGAGCAGCTGGTGGTGACCAGGGACGGTTGCGAGATCATAACACGATTCCCAGCCGAACAACTGCTGGTCGCGGGCACGCGATATCACACGTCCGCGGGCCCGCTTGCCGCGGTACGTGAAACGCAGTCGAACCTCAATGCCAACCCGAACGGCAGCGCGCATGGCGCCGTGGTCTCCGACCTGGCGACGTAGCCTCGCTCGCCGCAAGTCGCGGCGTGCAGCCTGGCGGCATGCGGTAGGTACGCGCGACCGGCCCGGTGGGCATACGGAAACACCCGGGACTTTGATACCCAGGCGCCGGCTAGATCGCCTCGCTATCGGCCCGAGGTGTGTCCTGTCCACGTTCCAGTGAGAGCACGAGCGATCGCAGCAACGCCGCCAGGTTCTCACGTTCGCCGGCGTCGAGCGCCGCGATCAGTTTCTCCTCGGTGGCGACGTGCGCCACCATGACCTCGTCGACCAGCGCGAGGCCTTTGCTCGTGAGGCCGATTTGCAGGGCGCGACGGTCCTCCGGGTCAGGCAGGCGCTCCACCAGGCCGGCTTGCTCGAGCCGGTCGAGGCGGTGTGTCATGCCGCCCGAGGACAGCAATAATTGCTGAAACAACCCGGTGGGCGAGGCCCGGTAGGGCGGACCGGCGCGGCGAAGCGAGGCAAGCACGTCGAAAAGCCCATGGCTGATGCCGAAACGCGCGAAATTGCGCTCAAGTTCCGCGGCTAATAATTGCGAGAGGAGGGTGATGCGGCCAACCACGGCCACTGGTGAATGATCGAGGTCGGGGCGCAGAGCGCGCCATTGGTCCATGATCCGGTCGACTTGGTCGCGTTCCATGCGTCAACTATAGCCGCTGAAAAGTGTGCTTGACAATTGCCTTCGCCAAATATATCTTGACGTTAAGATACTTTCCTGGGAATGACCGATGAATCGAACGGCGCTTATTCTGACTACCGCCGTGGCGCCCGTACTGTGGGGCACCACCTATCTCACGGCGACATACGCCTTGCCGGCGTACCACCCATTGTTTACCGCCCTGATGCGGGCGCTGCCCGCGGGCATGCTGATAACCCTCATATTTCGCCAACTGCCCACCGGTATCTGGTGGCGGCGAGCGGCAGCGCTGGGCGGGCTCAACATCGGGCTGACGTTTGCCATGTTGTTCATCGGCGCCTATCGCCTCCCGGGCGGCGTGGCGGCGACGGTCGGCGCCGTTCAGCCGTTGGTCGTCACCACGCTTGGGTGGCCGCTGTTGCATATCCGGCCGACGCACCGCATGGTGGCAGCCGGATTGGTCGGTATCCTGGGAGTAGCCATGCTGGTGCTTGGCGGCCGGATCGGTCTCGATCCGATCGGGGTGCTGGGGGCGGGCGCCGGGGCCGTGGCCACCGCGGCCGGCGTGGTCATGGTGAAGCGCTGGGGTCGGCCCGAGGGTGTTTCGGTATTGGCGTTCACGGGTTGGCAACTACTGGCCGGCGGCATCATGCTGGCGCCGGTCGCCGCGATCTTCGAGGGTGCTCCGTCCCATGTTACCGCGCTCAATGTCGGGGGCTATCTGTACCTCTGTCTCGCCGGTACCGCGCTCGCGTATTCACTGTGGTTCCGCGGCATTGGTTTGTTATCCGCCGCCTCGGTGTCGTTCTTGACGCTGCTCGTTCCTCTGGTAGCGACGATAGCCGGCTTCATCGTCTATCGCCAATCGCTCGCGCCCGTGCAGCTCGCGGGCATGGCGGCAGTTTTGGGCAGTATCGTTACCGCGCAGCTTCCGGCCCCGAAATCAAGGACCACACCCTCCCCGTTGCCGGTACATGGCGTGGTGGGCACGCGTCCAGCCGTCTGATCCCTCTCCTGGCGAGGCGTGCCGCCGATTTGTCCCGGCCTGACATAGACGCCGACCGTGCAATGCTCGACAAAGCCCATGCGCCGATGGGGACCGGCGCCGTTAAATGTCGGTACGGATAGTGCCACCCTGTAGCCGCGGTTCCGGGCATCGTCCAACGCCGCCAAGATCATCGCCGCGGCGAGGCCGCGCTTCCGTAGCTCCGGCGCCGTCGCCACGCCATAGACGCCCGCGATACCGGCGTGCAACAGCAACGACGACGCGGCCACCGGCTCGCCGTCAAGAATCCCTACGAAATGTCGCCACGGCGAATGCTCGCCGTAGCCGAGAGCGGCATACACGTCCAGGTACAATGCCGCGGTTTCCGGCAGCGTCTGATAGCCCTTTCCGCAGGCATCGAGCCAGGACCTGAAGGTCCGTGCGTCATGTACGACGTCGATCGACAACCCGCTGGGCCGCGGACGACCCAGCCTGGATTTGTTTAGATCCGTTAGCATTGCCGAGTGCTCGAGAAAAAAACTAAAGCCATGCGTCGCCAGCAGATCGCCGAGATTGGCGGGTCTTGTGGCTGGGCTGACGGTCCAACTCATGGGCAAGCCGGGGTCAAACCGTGCCAGTGTCTGATCGATCCGGGCTTCGACCTGTTCCGGGTGCAGCCTCGTCAGCCATACGGCGTTAAATTGCGCGTCGTGCACGCCGGTGACCCACCACACCAGATCGCCGTCATCGTGAAACCGCGCGCCGGGTTGGTGCCGGCCAAAAATACCCAATTCCTCGCACATGTTCGCTTCGATCGCGTCGACGAGCGCGGAGGATGCCAGGCTGTCAATTGGCAAGCTCATGTGTGTAGTTGCTCCAGGGTAGGCCGGCGCGGCGACGTGGGCAAGGCTGGTTCCACTCTACACCAAACATGCCTGAAGAATCGCGCTTCGCGGTGGATCTTCGCGCGCTGCTGTAGCATGGTACGTATGCGTACGTTCGCGCCAGGATAAGATTGGAGCGCGCCATGGAATCGCGGAAGACCAAGGAGCAATTGCTGGATCTGGTCCGCGCCAAGCGCGCGGCGATTGAGTCAAGCACGCTGGGTATCACGGACGAGGATTATCTGCTGCCGGGAGTGGCGGGACATCTGTCGGTGAAGGACATCCTCGCGCATGTGACCTGGTGGGAACTGCGCATGTTGCAACA
>JANWHV010000057.1 GCA_025450255.1 Chloroflexota bacterium
CGATGCGAGCGCCAACCCGCGCTTGCAGCTCATCGATTTCCACAAAGCGCTGCGCCGCCTCGCGCATGGCCTCGATCACCACGCGCGGCATGCGCGAGCCGCCCAGCCTGGTGTAGCTGCCGGCGGCGTTAATAAAGGTGCGGACACCCAGGGCATCGTAGAACGATGCCTCGGTCGCTACTCGTTCGACGGCGGACATGTGCATCGCGGCCTCCCGTGCCGCGTACGCGGCGCTCACCGGCATCTCATTCCCCCAGGGCGGATTGTAGCGCATCACAATGCCACGGGGAGCCGCCCGCGGCCTCGGCGGCTGTCTGGTACGTTTTCCGGGAGCCGGCCAAGAGCCGGACCACGAACGACCATCGCGGCCGGCGATTATGAGCGGAGCGTGCGTATGAAGCTGGGAAAATATCGGCACTACAAAGGCAACCACTACGAAGTCCTGGGCGTGGCTTGCCATACCGAGACGGGCGAGAAGATGGTGCTCTATCGGGCGCTCTATGCGTGCCCGGATCTGGTCGAGGAATACGGCGACGACCCGTGGTTCGTGCGCCCGTTCGCCATGTTCACCGAGAATGTGGAAATAGACGGCAAGAGCGTGCCGAGGTTTGAATTCGTGGGCACAAGGACATCGTAGGAAAGCTCAGGTGCATACCGAGGCTGTGTCCACGGAACCTGCTTGAGAATAATCCTTATGGGAACGCGGTGAACAGATTGCCCAGATCGGTCGCCCGCGCCGCGTCGCCCAGGAAGGGGCGGACGCCGAAGATCTCTTCCATGCTCCGCAGCGTCGAGCTGTGGGTATAGTGGGTGGTGTTGGCGTATCCACGTTTGGCGAACGGGGACAGCACGATCATGCCGATTGGGCCGTCGCCTGATTCCCCCTCGTCCCAGGTGATGAACAGCGCGCCGCCGCGCTTGTACGACTGGGATTCGACGATCGCCGGCACGTTCCTGGCCAGCCAGGTATCGCCCTGCTTGACCGGGTTATATGTCGGACCGCACGAGTCGTGCATGTCGTCGCACAGGTTCGGCGTGATGAAGTTGTAACGGGCCACCCTGTTGCGCCCCAGGTCGGTCGCCAGCTCCATGTATGGCCGCACGTGGGCGATGCAGCTCACGCTGCTGGCGCGGTTGTTGTTCGTCACGTCCGTGAAGTACACCTGCGGGTCGTGCTTGACGGCGTAGGGGTAGCTGTTCGCGAGCGGGCAGGCGGCGCCTCCGATGCTCTCCTGATAGGACTTCCAGGAGATAACGGCCTTGTCGAGCAGCGTCACCAGATGGGCTTTGCTGCTCTGGCTATGGTCGGACGGCGGGTTGTCGTCCAGGATGCCAAAATTCGTCCCCGCCTCCAGCCAGAGGTAATTTGGCAGGCTGGGATGGATGCCCGGCGGGTTGTAGTACCGCTCCGCGTGCGCGGCGATCGGCAGCAGCGAGTGGTTGATGTATGGCGCCGAGGCGCTGCCCACGATCTGGGACCAGTTATGGTTCTCCATCAGGATGATGAAGACCGTACGGATGTGCCGGCCCGCGGCGCCTATCGCCGCCGAGGTGGGTGCGCGGTACTCCAAAGGCACGGCTGCTGCTAAATGCTTGATCCGCGCCGCGTTGGCGGCCGGGCTGCCGCGCTCCGCGTGGAACACGGTGGCCGCCAACAGGCACATGGCCGGCACGCTCATGCGCCAATATAGGGAGATCCGAACCGGCGGCATGTGTTCCTCCCAGGCTGACTGATCTCACGGCGCCATCTCAAGGATGCAAGCTGAAGTCGTAACGATCCAGCAGTGCGCCGAGCACCGAGAGCGGCAGTGTGCCCAATGAGTGGGGCGCGCCGGCCTGGACCACGGGCGCTGCCCGGTTGAACAGCGCGACGCTCGGCAGCGAGGGATCGTGGCGCGACGGAAAGAGCAGCCCGTCCGGTTGGGATGGGTGCGCCCACAGGGATCGTCCCCACAAGCGCGCCACCGCGTGGTCCGATGCGAACAGCCGCGCGTCCGCGTCGAGCCGGCGCAATCCGGGTCCAGTCAGATCCGCCAGGGCGAGGGGTCGCGTCGAAACGATCTCCGAGACGCATGCGGCAAGTAACTGTGCCTGGCTTACCGTGCGCACGGTGGTGGCCGTCGCCGTGTCCAGCCGCCCGAATGTTTCCACGAAGCAGCAGGCAAGCTCGTCGCCCAGGTACATCGTCCCGTACTCGCCGGCGGGGGCGTTAAAGCGCGCGACCGGCTGCGTGCTGAAGAACAACGCTCCGTTTGTACAGGCATGGACGCGGTACCACATACGGTGTAGGTGTGTGATTGGAAGGGCGCGGCTAGCCAGATCGGCCGGCGGTGGTTGTAGTGATCCCAGGTCCGCCGACCTAGCCCCCACTCTGCTCCCCGTAGAGAGTGGCCGCCTGCACCACCTCGGCGATCCTGCCGGCACGCAGCGCGTCCAGGGGGCGCAGCCCGTTTAGTCGTGGCTCGCCCGCAAGCAGATAAGCCGCTTGCCCCCAGGCATCCAGGCGATTCAGCGCCGCGAGTGTCGCCGGCAAGCCACGGATCACCGCATGCCCGTCGAACTGCCAGACCGGATACAAATAGCTGCTTCCACCCAGCGGCAGGCCCAGCAGGGTGCCACGCGCGCGGCGCTGCTGGACCGCCTGGCGGCTCTTCAGGCCCAGGATCTCCATGGTGGCGGCGATCGCCACTGTACCGCCATCCGCTGCCAGCAGCCGTTCCCGATCGCGGAGCCAGCGCAGACGGGCGGGGCCGAGCGGATCCTGCGGCCGCACCTGCTCAATCACGGCCGGCGCCGTCAGCAACTCCAGAAGCAAGCTGTAATCGGAGGACTGTCCCAACGCTGCCACCGCTGTTACCTCGTCGGCACCCGTGGCGAGATGGGCGAGGGCATGAAATAAGCGGGCGGTCAGCGCTTGTTGTAATGGCCGGCTGTCTTGTTCCAGCGCGCCAAGCGCCGCGTCAATGGTCTCGGCGCGCGTGCCAGGATAGTGTGCGTAGAGCGCTCGTTTGAGCGCGAGCGTCGTGCCGAGGGGCGATTTTCTTTGCTGCCGCGCCGGCGCCGCCATAGATCACCCTATCCTTGTGCTGCCGAGCCCTCGTATTGACATCGTACCATATAGGCTGGTAGCGTACAACGTCAACAGCATGATAGTCGAGGCTCGTACATTGGCAGCAGGGCGGCCGGCTGAGCATGTGAGCATAGCCGGCCTGGCTTATGGCTACGACCACGTCGCCGTGCCCGTTCAAGCTGTACCAATAGCGGCTGGTGGTGCTCCCGGTCTGGCGCAGCAGCTCGTAGGGGGCGCCGTCCTGGCGGTAGAGGAAGGTGTCGGTGTACGGCATGGCCTTGAAGTCGAGTCATGCCGGAATAATAGTTATATGGCAGCTCGGAAACCAGAATAAATCTTGCACGCCGGCAGGGCACGTTGCAGGCTGTCGATCCCTTCTCGGCTCATACTACTACCCCATGTTTCAAGAGAACGAAGTCTGGGCAATACTGACAAGTATTCAACTGCGCCATCCGTTATCGCGGTATGCGTCAGATCGACCTCTTGCAAGTTCGGAAAAGCAGCGAGGAATGCGAGATCACTGTCTTCGAGCGCTGTCAGCCCAGCTAACGATAGTTGCTCAAGCTCGATCAAATGGGTGAGCTGCATCAGCCCGCCACCTGTGATCTGATTCCCGCCGATATCCAGACGTCGCATATGACCCATGCCCCGCAGTTGGCCAAGTCCTGCATTCGTAATCCCCGTGTGATAGATAAGTAAGGTTTGCAGTCCGGTGAGACCAGCAAGATAAGCGAGTCCCGAATCGAGCAACTCAACGCCCACAAGCCCCAGATAACGTAGCGAGGTCATCACGCCGATATGTTTCAATGCACCCGGTTCGATACTGTTGAGGCTGGTCACAAGGTCGGTCAGGTTGGTTAGCCTGCGAATATGCGCGGTGTCGGCTGCCGTGAATGCCATGGTGTGCTCGCTGGATGTGACCAATTCGCGCAGGCCAGTCAGATGGCTCACATACTGCAGGACGTCATCCTCGCCCAACCACCAATGGGGAAATGGAAACTGTAGAAGTCATCGGGATTCAGTTGGGCAATAGGTGTAAGATCCGTCAGATTGTCGGCCCAAAACAGATGCAGCCGGCCACCGGCTGGCACCACGAGATCGCCCTGGCACTCGCCAAGCTCTTCGACAATGTTTCCAGAGGGTGTTTCGACGGTGCGGGTCAATGTGCCAACTGACCGCTCTGTCGGGAAATGAAGCACCCGAGCCTGTCCTGACAGCGCATCGCTCTGCTCCACGATTTTCATTCCTCCAGGATATCCATCATCGTTTCGCTGAACCTTGTGCGTGACGTCCAGGCGCTCGTCTGGGAAATCCTAATTCCTGGCCAGACCGCCGCATGCGCGGCATCGCTCGGTTTCCTTTCCCGCACGCCACCGCGTGCGCCCACCGGAAACCATCCTATGCCATGACCCGGTCCAGGATCGCGTTTCGCGCTTCTTGACAACCACGTAGCGTAAGAACAGTGGCGCTCGTAATGTCACCACGCGACCGAGGTACTGCCCCTTCAAACGGCATGTCCAGTCGCGGAAGACCGGCATTCCGCCGGACGCAGTCAGCGAACTTTCGATGTCTTAGGGCGTGTCTTCCACCCAGAGGCTGCGATCGTCGAAGAAGCCTTCAGGAACGGGGAACGAAACCTGGTACGCCTCATCTTCTGAGATCACGTGCGCGGCATCGCCGATTTCGATCCAGTCGACTGGGATCTCACGTCCATCAAGCGTTGTTAGGGTCATGCCCAGAGCATCTCGTTCACCGTAGAGATCGCGAACATAGGCGCCGGCTTCAAAATATTGTTGAAAGAATGGCCGCAAACGTTCATAGGCTGGGTACGGCTTAAACATACCGACCGCCGCCATTGGCGAGATGCCGCGAGGTATGCGCGTCTCGCCAATTGGCTCTCCACCCTGCACGATCAGGAAGGTGCCGTGCGCGGGCTTTCGGTACGGAAAGTACCGTTGAGTCTCCCAATCGAGGAATAGTTCCCATACCGAACGATCGCTATCAAATACCGCGTTCGCCTCGGCCTCCATCCGAATCTCGTCGTGGGTTATCTCATAGACGGTAATGCGCTGGCCATCGATCAGCCCTGCCGTTCGATGCGTGTCACTCTGCAAAACGTAAGGCATGCTCAAACCGCCGGGAACCCACTCGGGATGACGTTCAGAGTCAAAAACCTCAATGC
>JANWHV010000058.1 GCA_025450255.1 Chloroflexota bacterium
CGCCTGCCTTGTCGACCGCGAGCTTTGATTCCGCCTGGTCAAGCGCTAGCCTTGCCTGTGCGACGCTGGAGGGCGTGCCTCCAGCCTCCATCGACGCCAGCTTGGCCTGGGCCGTGGCGAGGGAAGCTTCGGCCTGCGCTATCTGCGTTAAGGAGCCGCCGGCCTCCAGCGCGGCAAGTTTTTGCTGTGCCGAGTCGAGATTTGCCTGGGCGCTGGTGATGGCGGAGGGCGAGCCGGACTGCAGCGCCGTGAGCTTGGACCGCGCTGAGTCGAGGCTTGCCTGGGCCTGCGCCACACTCGCCTTCGTTCCGCCCTCCTTGAGTGCCGCCAGCTTCAGTTGCGCCTGGATGAGCGAGGCTCGCGCCTGGGTGATGGTGGCGGGATTTGGCGGCGCGAGCTCTTTGGCCAGGCGGGCCTGCGCGCTGCGCAGCGCGCTCTGGTCATTGAGCAGGGTGATCTGCAAGGTGGGATCGTCCAGCGTCGCCAAGATCTGATTGTTTTTTACCTGCTGGCCGGCGTTGACAAGCACGCTTCTGACCGTGCCGGAAGCCTGGAAGTTCAAGGCATATTGGGTTATGTCCTGGGTTTGGCCGGATGGGGTGACCGTGGTGGTGATCGTACCCTGGCTCACCAAAGCGACCCTGCCGTTCAGAGGCGCCGGCGTGCTGATTCCAGGCAGAGTGAACGCCATCAACAGTCCCGAACCAGGAATTAGCGCCGCGAGCAAAACCAGACGGATCGAAAGCCCTCTCATCCTGAAGCCCCCTGAGGTCCCTACGTTCAATGGCTGACGGCGATCGGCGCGTATCGTGTCGCCCATAGAGCGCATCGCGCCAAAGGGCAGCCGACTGCCGCGCCTGGATGGCTTTAACCTACGAAGGCTGCATGACCGCCCCATGAACGCCTGATGATAAATTGATGACAACGCGCAATCTCGTTGTGACCCCGCGCGACGGAGGATCGCTGGATTGCCGGCAGGCGCTCAGGCAAGGGGATCGAGAAATTGCTCGGCCTCGTCGAGGCCGAGCAAGCGGGAGAAGACGGCGTGAGGGGAACAGCGCGCCGGCACGCACTGTAACAGGGGGTGGGCGTCACCCGCCCACTCCCAGTTACACGCGCTCACGCCTTGGCGTAATCCTGGAAGACGTAGAACCAGACGGGGTTGAAGTAGAAGTCGCGGACGTTGGCGGACGGCAGCACATAGAATACCGGCGTCAGTAGTGGCACCCAGGGCGCGTCCCGCATGATCGTGCGGTCGAGCGCCGGGTATTGGCGCAGGCGGGCGCGCTGATCGGTGGTGGCCTTCAGGCGCTTCGCGGCGGCATCCACCTTCGGATTGCAATACCAGGACGAGTTCTGCGATCCGGTCACGGCGGAGGCGCAGCTCAGCACCGGTTCCACGAAGTCGTTCGGGTCCGGAAAGTCCTGGTACCAGGAGTTGAAGAGGATCGGCACCCGCTGCTTGGTGCCGTAGAGCGTCTGCAGAGTGTTCCCGTCGACGGATCTGAGATCCGCCTTCACGCCGATACCCTGCAGTTGCTGCACGATAGCTTCCGAGAGACGCAGGTCGTCGGCAACATTATCGGTGTAGAAGGTGGTGCTGAAACCGTTCGGATAGCCTGCTTGAGCCAGCAGTTTTCTGGCCTGCGCGGGGTTGTACGGGTACAGGTCGAACTTGCCGTATCCGGGCATCAAACGCGGCTCGATCGTGGTGGTGGGGATGCCTCGCCCGTTCACCAGGCGCGAGAGACGCGCGCGGTCGATTGCCATGTTGATGGCGCGGCGTACCAGCACGTTATTGAACGGCTTCATCAGCATGTTCATGGAGATGTACTCGACGGCGACCTGCTCCTGCCTGGTGATGCGCTTGTTCAGCGACGAGTCCTGGAGAACGCTGAGAAAATCCGCGGCCGGAATGGTGTTTGGGAAATCACCGTCAAGATCCGCCTGGCCCCGCTCGATACGGAGCAGCGCGGTTTCGGGCGTAACGCTGATATCCGCTTCGATGGTGGCGACCTTCCCGACATTGGGCAGGAAGTAGTGCGGATTGCGGACCAGGATCAGCCTGTTGCTGAGCAGGTGCTCAGAAAACATATATGGTCCGGTACCCATCGGGTGCAGCGAGCTATATGATTTGCCGTACTTGGCGATCTGGTTCTTGTCCACCACCGAGCCGAACGGCATGGCCAGCACGTTGAGGAACGAGGCATCCGGGGTCAGCAGATCGATCTCCAGCTTGAACGGGCTCAGCACCTTGATGCCGGAGACATGCGGCGCCTTGCCGTTCGCGTAGGCGTCGGCGCCCACGATATTCATCCAGAAGCTGGCGGCGCCGGACTGCGTCTTTGGATTGATGACGCGTTCAAAGGAGTACGCCCAGTCCGGAGCGGTGGCGAGCCGGCCGTTCCAGAAATGGACGTCGCGCCGCAACGTGAAGGTGTAGGTCTTGCCGCCGTTGGCGATCGCCGGCATGGCGGCGGCGGCATCGACGACGAGATTCTCGCTGGCGCCCGCGTAGTCGACCAGCCGATCGAACATCGCCTTCATGAACGGATAGCACTGGTTGTCATAGCAGAGCGCCGAGTCCAGGCTGGCGAAATCGGATTGAAAATCCACGATCAGGGTGCCGGCGGCGCGCGCGGGCCGCGCCTGGGCGGTGTTGCCGGGGATTCGCAGGGTAAGACCGCCAATAATAGCTACTGCCAGGACCGCGCTGAGCAGTTTCGATCGTCCATTTCCCACCATGCCGCGTACTCCTTCCACATCCACGCTAATACGCGACGAGTGCGCCCGCGGATGCTCGACGGTTCTCGTCTCTGAGATTGTACTCATTCCCACGCGGGCACTTAGCGGATTTCCGCCGCGGGGGCGCGGAGAAGATCGGCGATACGCACCGGCACGCCGGTGGCGATGGACTTGTTCGCGGCCACGCCCACCAAAATCGACATGGCGCCGGCCCTGGAGCCTGCCATGTGGTTCAGCGGGTCGGGCAGGGCGTGCCCGCTAAAAAGGCGGTCCCAGAGGCGCTGGTCGCCGCCGCCGTGTTCTCCCTCCACCTGCGGGATGTCGTGGACGATCGTCTCGCCGTGGCGGTTAAATACGGTGACGCGATCCCGGTTTGGCTCCGAGTAGGGGCCGGAAGTGAACTCCGCCATTTCCAGGCGTCCCTTGCTGCCGGTGATCGATGCCCTCCACCCCTCGTACGGGCTGTAGGCGATCAGCGAGTAGGTGAGTAGCGGGCCGTTGGCGTAACGAACGGAGACGCTCATGGTGTCCATGATGTCGACGTCATCGGAGAATACGCAGCCGTCGCGGTAATAGCCGTCTACGTGCTCGGCCTCGAAATAGAGGCCGCGGAGCAAGGGGTCTGACTTGTAATCCACGAAGAACTCGCAGCTTCGGGTGTAGGCGCAGGTGCTGCAGCGCTCGCCGCGTTCGGCACGGGTCGGCCCGTAGACGCGGCGCCGGCCGAAGGCGTGGACCGTCTCCGGTTCATCCTCAATCCACCAGTTCACCAGATCGAAATGATGGGTCGCCTTGTGTACTAGCAGGCCGCCGGAGTTTTCCATGCGCCGGTGCCAGCGCCGGAAGTAGTCGGCGCCGTGACGCGTGTCGAGGAGCCACTCGAAGTCCACGCTCAAAACCTCGCCGATGGCGCCGGCGCGGATAATTTCCTTGATCCGGGTGATATAGGGCACAAACCGATAATTAAAGGTGACGACCACCTTGCGTCCCGTGCGTCGCTCGGCTTCGAGGATAGCGCGGCACTTTTCGTCGTCGATGGTCATCGGCTTCTCGGTAATGGCGTCGCAACCGGCGTCCAGGGCGCGGATGATGTATTCGTGGTGGTAGCGGTCGACCGTGGTGACGATCACGCAATCCGGCCTGGTGCGTTCCAGCATGGCGTCGAAGTCGTCGAATACCGGCACGTTGCCGCAGTGCCGGCTCACATACGCCGCCCGTGCCAGGTTGACGTCGAAGATACCCACGACCGCCGCCGTATCGCCGTACCGTTCCACGATCGGCCGTCCGTACATGCCCAGACCGCGCGAGCTAGCTCCCGCCAGAGCATATGTTTTCACCATCGCCTCCATTAAGCCAGGCGTATATGACGCCTGAAAACTCGTTCGACCGGGTGCCGCTCCAGCCATGTTCGTCCGGAAACAGATCGAGCGCATGCGCCGAGGCCAGGCGCTCGAACATCCTCTGTGGGCTCAAGTTGCGGAACGACACGCGAGGTTCCTCCAATGAGATCATTACCTCAGCGCAAGGGAATCGGCTATACGTGACGCGGCGGACCGGGCGGTACGAGGACTGGCGAACGGCCGGGAACGTCTCCATGATATAACGTATTTCGCGCCGCCTGCTCCACTCGCGACCGGAGTCGGGTGCTAGAAATCACCGGCGAGTACCTGGTTCCCGCAGTCGTTCCGCGTGGGACGGGAGCCGGGGGAAAGAGAGCCTGATGCGGATCGGACTGATCGGCGACATTCACGGCAACCTGGTTGCCCTGGACACCGTGCTCACGGCGCTGGAGCGCGAACGACCCGACCAGGTGATCTGCCTGGGCGACATCTCCTCCACCGGCCCGCAACCGCGCGAAGTTCTGGCGCGCGTCCGTGACCTGGGTTGCCGGACGGTGCAAGGAAACTGGGATGCCTGGATGGTCGACACGCGGACGGGCATGCGCGCGTATGGCGGGTGCCGGGCGATCGATCGCTGGTCCGCGGAGCAGCTTGAGGCGAACGATCTCGATTACCTCAAGCACCTGCCACTGACCCTGGAGCTGCCGCTAGAAGGGCGGGCTACGCTGCTGTGCTTCCACGGCTCGCCGCTCAGCTACGACGACGTGATCGAGCCTGCCACGCCGGACGACGAGCTTTTTCGCATGCTCGGCGGGCGCGCCGCGACGGTGCTGGCGCACGGGCACACGCACACGCAGACGATCCGCCGGGTCGACGAAGGGTTTCTGATCAACCCCGGCAGTATTAGTGAGTGCTGGGATTTCCGCGAACGAGGAGACGACAAGCCATTCAGTCCATGGGCTGAGTTCGGCATGCTCGATTGGTCGAACGACCACCCCACGCTGACGTTGCACCGGGTGCATATCGACGTCGAGGCCGTGAGTCGCGGCGCTCTGGCGTCCGGCATGGCCGGCGCGGACGAATGGATTGCCCTGTGGCGGCAAGGATCCGGCGCCGCGCCATACCGGGGTTAGGAGATTGGCATACTGCCTGAGAGCGGCGCGCCCTTCGGCTTGGGCCGCGGCGCTCACTACAATCAAGTGCAATCAAACGCTATCCTTCCGTACACAGATACCGTTCGCATTTGCTCGAAGCTGATTGACAGTGGCCCGTTGTTGCAGCTAGTATGGCTGCGTGTTAGCTTCGGCCGGTGACGAATGGCCAATCGTGATGGGAGGGGACGATGGCGACCGAATTACTCTCGATCAGCGCCGAGGTTACCCATAAGGACACCTATAGCGAACGCATCCATACGTTCGCGGTGCCGGAGAACGCGGGCACGCTTTGCCTGACTTTCGAGATCGAGCCCAAGCGCGTCGGCCCTTACGGTCAGGCCATCGGCGTCATCTTGCACGACCCGACCGGCCTCCGCGGCGCGCCCGGACGCGCCGCGCCGCCCGCCCGTCTTGGCGCCTGGGGCGCCACGCCTGGGCTGGTTCCCGGCGCGCCGCAAGCCGGCACCTGGAAAGCCGAGGTAAACCTGAACTACGTGCTGGAGGGGCCACCCTGCACCTACCGCCTGCGCGTCTGGCTTGAGGACGACGATACTCAGACCGCGGCGCCGCCACGCGCGCTGCCCACCGCCATCCCCAACACCGGGCCGGGCTGGTACGGCGGCGATCTGCACATGCACACCCACCATTCCGATGGCCAGTGGTCGGTTGCGGAGCTGTGGCAGGCAATTCAGGCGCGTTCGCTCGATTTCTTCATGCTCACCGATCACAATTCGCTCACGGGGCAGGCCGATGTAGCGGCGATCGACACCGGCCGCGTGTTGCCGATACCCGGCATTGAAGTGACGATGCGTAAGGGGCACATGCTTGCCCTGGGTGTGGATACAGTGATCGATTGGTGGGTTGGCCGCGAGGGCCGGACCATCGCCGACGTGCTACGGGATGTGCATGAGGCCGGCGGCGTGGCGATTGTCGCCCATCCGGGGGCGGACGGCAGTCCTATCTGCCACGGCTGCCGCTGGGAAATGGCGAACGTCGATCCGCGTCACGTCAACGCCGTGGAGGTGTGGAACAGTCCGTGGCTATTGGACGAGGACAATGAAAACAGCATGATCTTCTACGACGCGTGGCTGGCGCGCGGCTATCGCGTACCGTTGAGCGGCGGCAGCGACGAGCACGGCGGCAGGCCGATCTTCGCGCCGGGCGTGCCGACCACATATGTCTACGCGCGGGAGTTGTCCCGCCAGGCCATCCTGGACGGTATACGCGCCGGGCATATGGTGGTGAGCAGTGGGCCGACCCTGCGCCTGACCGCCCTGGCCGGCGGCGTTGCCGCGATCCCGGGTGACACGGCGCCGGCGGCGGGACCATTCAGCCTGGAGGCATCGGTGGCGGACCTGGAGGCGCCGGCCCGCCTGATCCTGCGCGGCAATGGCGCGGTACTGGCCGAGCAGGTGCTGGAAGGAAATGGCGCGTGCCTCTACACGAGCAATCAGCCGGACCCAGGCTGGTACCGCGCCGAATTGCGCAACCTCGACGGCACGGCCATGCTGGCTATCGCCAGCCCGATATTCCTCGCCTAATGCAACTTCAATCAATTACCATCAGTAACGTCTCCGCTGTGAGCAGGCGCAGTTCGCAATTGCGCGGAACTGATTGACAATATGCCGCTGTTTCGGTTAGGATGGCGGCGGACGACGATCGCGAAAAGGCTCTGCAATGATCACCCAGGCTCGACGTAATGCAATCGCGGCGGACATGGCCCATCGGCCTTCGATGAGCACGCAGGATATCGCCACGATTTTCGATTGCTCGCCGGCTACCGCCCGGCGTGACCTGCGGGCACTGGCGCAGGCCGGCCGCATCAGGCGCTCGCGCGGCGGCGCCATGGCCCTGGCGCGCCAGCCCGAGGATGGGCGCGGCGTTGGCGCGTCCGGCGACATCGCGGGTTCGGTCCTGGCGGAGACGCAGCGCATCGCGCGGGCGGCCGCCGCGATGGTGAAGGACGGTGAAGCGATCGGGCTGCCCGGCGGCACCACGGTGACGGAGTTGGCGCGATGCCTGCGCGGCCGTCGCATTGGCGTGGTGACGAACAGCATTGACGTGGCGTTGATCCTGGTCGCCGGCCCACACACACGCATCGTGCTGGTCGGGGGCCTGCTCGACCGCAGCACCACGCCGGAGGTTGTGGGGCCGCTGGCCGAGCTGTCGCTGGCGCAACTGAACATCGATACCATGTGCGTCGGCGTGAACGGCCTGAGCGCGGAGGCCGGCGCCACGTCCAACGGCGAGCTCGAGGCGCAGACGGCGCGCGCCATGATGGCTCGCTCCCGCCGCGTGGTGGTGGTAACCGATCGTTCCAAGATCGGGCGCACGGCGCTCAGCCAGGTCATGCCGATTGAGGCGATAGAGGTGGTGGTGAC
>JANWHV010000059.1 GCA_025450255.1 Chloroflexota bacterium
GGCATGACGCTGACGTTTTCGGTGATGTTCAAGAAGAAGACGACCGTGCAGTGGCCGGAAGAGCGCGAAGGCGTGAAGCCGCGCTACCGTGGCCGCCACGTTCTGGAACGCTACGACAACGGCCTGGAGAAGTGCATAGGCTGCCAGTTGTGCGCGGGGGCATGCCCGGCGGATTGTATCCTGGTCGTAGCGGCAGAGAACACGGACACGAACAGGGTGTCACCCGGCGAGCGGTACGCCAAGCGCTACGAGATCAATATGTCGCGCTGTATCTTCTGCGGTCTGTGCGAGGAAGCGTGTCCAACTGGCGCGATCGTGCTCAAGCACGATTACGAGCTTTCCGACTACGACATACCACACATGATCTACACAAAGGAAATGATGTTGGTTCCGGAGCCGAGCGTGGTGAAGGATAAGCTTGCGGCGATGGCGCGAGATGCGGGTTCAGTACGGTGACCGTGGCATTCTGGATTACGACGGTGGTCGCGATCGTGTCGGGCCTGAGTGTCATTCTGCAACGCAACCCGATCTATAGCGCGGTTTTCCTCGTCGCCAATTTTTTCTGTCTCGCTGTGTACTATGTTCTGCTGAACGCGCAGTTCCTCGCGGCGGTGCAAATTATAGTCTATGCCGGCGCAATTATGGTGCTGTTCCTCTTCGTTTTGACGCTGCTGTCTCCGGGGCGAGAAGAACCGGGCGATGATCCCCTGGCCCGATTCCGCATCCCAGCAGTGATCCTGGCCGTGGTGCTCGCGGCAATCCTGGGGAAGCTATTGGCCAGCAACGCGATTCATGGCCTGGTGCGTCAATCGGGCCAGGTCGTGGACGGCTCGTGTCCAACACCGAATCCCGACCACACCGGCGGCGGCCTAGGCTGCGTCAACACCATTGGCGATCAGCTTTTCAGCACCTATCTCTTCCCATTCGAAGTCACGTCGTTCTTGCTGCTGCTTGCCATGCTCGGGGCCGTCATTCTCGCGAAGCGGAAGATCAGCTAGAGGAAGGGCATCGCCGCGGGCTGTGCGGCGAGCCAGAGATCGGCCTGGTGCGCGGACACCAGCAAGTTAGGGAGTGACCGGCTTGGTATCGACATCAACGTATCTGGTAGTCAGCGCGATCCTATTCACGCTTGGAGCTGTAGGGGTACTGGTTCGGCGCGATCCGTTGGTGATTTTCATGTGCATCGAAATGATGTTGAATGCCGTGAACCTCACCCTGGTCACTTTCTCTAAGCACCTGCACTCACTGGATGGCCAAATATTCGTGTTTTTTGTCATGACGGTCGCGGCGGCGGAAGTTGTGATCGGCCTGGCGATCATCGTGTCGATATTCCGGTCTCGTGACGACATTAACGTCGATACAGTCAATGCGATGAAGGGTTAGTATGCACGGGTACGCGTGGCTCCTGCTTGCTCTGCCCTTAATGGGGTTCGTGGCAAACGGCGCGCTGGGGCGCCGTCTCAATAAGACCAGCATCGCCTGGATGGGGTGCGGCTCAATTGGCGCCGCATTCGGCGTGGCGCTTATCGCCTACTTCCAACTACTGAGCTATACACCGAAAGAAATGCTCACCAAGGGTGACGTTTCTTATTACACCTGGGTGACTTCGGGTTCGCTCAAGATAGATTTTGGCATGCTGATCGATCCGTTGAGCGCGGTGATGTTGCTCATCGTTACCGGCGTGGGATTTCTTATTCACGTCTACTCGGTCGGCTACATGCAGGAGGACCAGGACTTCTCGCGATTCTTCGCGTATATGAACCTTTTTATCTTCTCGATGATCCTATTGGTGGTCGCAAACAACTTCCTCTTCCTGCTGGTTGGCTGGGGACTGGTCGGACTATCGTCGTATTTGCTGATTGGTTTCTGGTACACGCAAATGACAGCGGTACTGGCCGCGCGCAAGGCGCTGATCATGAACGTGATGGGCGACGTCGGCATCATGCTGGCCATTTTCTTGATGGTGCGCCAGTTCGGCACGATCACCTACACGGGCGTATTCGCCAAGGCGGCGGCGCTTCACAGCGGCGACCATGTGATAACGGCACTTTGCCTCTTGCTCCTGGTCGGGGCGGTGGCGAAGTCGGCGCAGTTGCCATTGCATACCTGGCTGCCCGATGCCATGGAGGGCCCAACCCCCGTCAGCGCGCTCATTCATGCCGCCACGATGGTCACGGCGGGCGTGTATCTCATTGCTCGCTGTCATGTGCTTTACGATCTGTCGCCCGTGGGGGCGGGTGTCGTGGCGAGCATCGGCGCGGTGACCGCGTTGCTGGCGGCCACAATCGCGCTGGTGCAAAACGACATCAAGCGGGTGCTCGCGTATTCCACGATGAGCCAGATCGGCTACATGTTTCTCGCGGTGGGCGTCGGCGCCTACGCGTCCGGTATGTTCCACCTGATGACGCACGCCTTCTTCAAGGCGCTGCTCTTCATGGGCGCGGGCAGCGTGATCCATGCGCTGGGTGGAGAGCAAGACATACGCAAGATGGGCGCGCTTCGCAGCCGCCTTCCGCGTACCTATCTGCTGTTTACCGTCGGCGTATTGGCGATAGCGGGCGTGCCGCCGCTGTCCGGATTCTGGAGCAAGGACGACATTCTCGCCCATACGTGGGCCTGGAGCGATTGGCACGTCGTGCTCTGGGGCATGGCGGTGTTGACGGCGGGATTGACTTCGATTTACATGTTCAGACTCTGGTATCTCACGTTCCACGGCCGGTCCAGAGTTGACAAAGAAGTCGCGGCGCATGTGCACGAGCCGGGCCCGTCGATGCTCATACCAATGGGACTGCTGGCAATAGCCGCGGCCGTGGGCGGCTTCATCCAGATTCCGACCTTTCCGAAGTTTGCCGAATGGCTGGAGCCGGTCTTTGGCCAGTTTACCGGCAAGTATTTCCTGCCGAATGCGCGAAATGCGGACGTCGACTTTCAATGGGGCGCGTTCGCGCTGATCCTGGCTCTCATCGCGGGCGGTTGGTTTATCGCGCGCGACATGTACCGGCTGGGGCCTCGTCCGCGAATGAAGGGCGCGCTCGTCCCGCTCTATACGTTTCTGCTGGAAAAGTGGTATTTCGACAAGCTTTACAACGTGCTGTTTGAGCGGCCCGCATATTGGCTAGCCGACGTCGGCTGGCGATGGCTCGATCGCAACGTAATCGACAATCTGGTGAATGGCGTAACGCGTGGTGTGCGAAACGCTAGCGACGATCTTCGGCCTGTGGAATCTGGCTACGTGCGAACCTACGCGCTGTCGTTGGTGGTGGGCGTGCTGGTGGTTCTCGTGCTCGCCATAGGGCAGCGGTAAAGGAGAGATTGTGCTTCAAACCATATTGCTGCTGCCATTCGTCGCCGCTGCTACGGTGCTGTTGTTCGGCGTAACCAAGCGAATCGCCTTTGCTGCCGCGTTGGCCTTCTCGCTGGGCTCGTTGATCGTAGTGACGGTGGCATACCTGCAGTACAGAGGCGAGCCGCTGTCGGCAGGGGCGTATGAGCTAAACGCGCCATGGATTCCGCAGCTTAGCATTGATTTTCATTTCGGGTACGACGGCATGAGCTTGTTGTTCATGCTCCTTACCACAATATTGACAATCGTGTCCGTTCTGGTGGCGTGGTTTACGGTAACGGATCGGCTCAGAATCTATCTCAGCCTGCTGCTGTTTCTTGAGGGCTCGCTTATTGGCGTCTTCATGTCGCTTGACCTCGTGTTGTTCTACTTCTTCTGGGAAGCGGTGCTGATTCCCGCATATTTCCTGATCGGGGCCTGGGGGGGCGAGCGGCGGGTCTACGCGGCGTTCAAATACATCATCTATACGATGCTTGGCAGCCTGCTGATGCTTGTCGGCATCCTGGCGTTGTTTGCCGAAAGCAGTCCCCACAGCTTTGATCTTCTGCAGCTAATAGGTCATCCGCTTACGGGCGACACGCAGAAGGCGGTATTTCTGGCCTTTGCGCTGGCTTTCGCCATCAAGGCGGCAGTCTTTCCGTTCCATAGTTGGGTGCCCGACGTATACACGGAATCGTCGCCGCCAACCGCGATTATCGTGTCTGGCGTTTTGAGCAAAATGGGGATCTATGGATTCCTCCGCCTGTGCCTGCCGCTGTTCCCCGATGCGTCGCGTTTTTTCGCGCCCGCGATTATGGTGCTGGCAGCAGTTGGCATCGTCTATGGAGCGCTGCTCGCACTGGCGCAAAGTGATATAAAGCGGCTGGTTGCGTGCAGCAGCATCGCCCATCTGGGCTTCATCACGCTCGGCATTTTCAGCTTGTCCACGCAGGGTCTGCAAGGAGCCACGCTGCAATCCGTTAATCATGGGATTACGATTGCGGCGCTCTTCGCGATTGTGGCGGTTATCGCGGCCCGGTGGGGGACGTCGGACCTGGGCGCTCTTGGCGGGTTGGCGACAAAAGCGCCGATTCTGGCGGCGATATTCCTGGTCGCCACGCTCTCGTCGCTGGGCTTGCCGGGCTTGAACGGATTCTCCGGTGAGTTCTTGATCCTCGTCGGCACATTCCAGGCAAATGTGGCCGATGCCGTGGTCGGTACCATTGGCGTGGTACTCGCCGCCGCGTACATGATGCGATTGTTCCAGGGATCCGTGCACGGGCCGCTCGGCTCGGCGGTCGCGGCTGGCCCCGCGGCCGCGCCGGCCGGTACCGCCGCGTCGTGGTTCTCGGAGCTGTCATTGGCACAGTACGTGGCTATCCTCCCGTTGCTCGTGCTCATGGTGTGGATTGGCGTCGCGCCGGGCGGCTGGCTGAATCCAACCATGCAATTCGCCCACTCCGTAGTGACCATTGTCGGAGGTCGCCCGTGACCGTGGAGTATCCCTTGGCGGTTGATTTTACGGTCGTCCTGCCCGAGCTAATCGTCACGCTCACCGCCCTGATAGTGATCGTCGCGGACCTTTATCTGCCGGTTTCGCGGCGTCGATGGCTGGGCTGGCTGAGTATCGCGGGTCTGGTGGTCGCGTTCATCGACGTGATCGCTCAGCACGATGCCCATAAGGTCGGATTCTCCGGGAGCGTGGTGCTGGATGGCTTTTCGCTGTTCTGCGATGGCGTGATGCTGACGGCCGGCATTCTGACGCTGTTGATGTCGATGGACTATCTTGAGCGCGAGCACATAAACCTTGGCGAGTACTACGTACTCGTCCTGGGGACGCTCAGCGGCATGATGCTCATGACCGCGGCGAATAGCCTTATCGTGATCTTTCTGGCGCTTGAGCTGTTCTCGATCTGCCTCTACGTGCTTGCGGGCTTTGAACGAACGCGGGGGAAGTCGCAGGAGGCGGCGCTCAAGTATTTCCTCCTGAGCGCCTTCGCCTCGGGCTTCCTGCTGTACGGCATGGCGCTGGTATATGGGGCCACGGGATCCACGATGCTGCCGGAGATAGCGGCGTTCTTGAAGACCGGCTCGCCCGGAACCGATCCGGTGCTGTTGGCGGGCATGGCGTTGATGCTGGTCGGTTTCGCCTTCAAGATGTCCGCAGTGCCGTTCCATAATTGGACCCCTGACGTATATGAAGGGTCGCCGACGCCGATTACGGCCCTGATGTCCGTTGGTACGAAGCTTGCCGCGTTCGCGGCATTTATCAGGCTGTTCGGCGCGGCGTTGCCGGCGATCCATGCGAACTGGGTTGCCTTAGTGTGGTTTCTCGCGGTTATCACGATGGTCGTCGGTAATGTCGCGGCAGTGGTGCAGACGAATGTCAAGCGCATGCTTGCCTATTCAAGTGTCGCGCACGCGGGGTATTTGCTGATAGCCGTCTATACGGCGCGAGGAGACGGCAGCAGCGGCGACGGCGTGCCGAGCCTGCTGTTTTACTTCGCGATCTACGCGTTAATGAATATAGGGGCCTTCGCGGTCGTTACGGTGCTCAGTCGAACGGGCGAGGACAATACGATGCTCGACGACTTCGCGGGGTTGGGCCGGCGACATCCTGGGGTGGCCGGCTCGATGGCTCTCTTCATGTTTTCGCTCGCCAGCTTCCCGCCGACGGCCGGATTCTGGGCTAAATTCTACGTGTTCCAGACGGCGCTACAGGCAGGGCACGGCGAGCTTGCGGTGATTGGCGTACTGTGCAGCCTGGTGTCAGTTTTCTATTACCTGCGCGTGGTCTACGTGATGTACTTCCGCGGACTCGCTGATGTGCCGCGAAGCTTCACCGTGCCAGCGGCGTTGACCAGCGTGCTCGTGTTCACCGTTGCCGGTACCGTGGTGTTTGGCTTCTGGCCTTCCGGCGTGCTGTCGCTGGCCCAGGGTGCGAGATTGCTTTTGTAACTCGCTTGGAGAAGGCGTTAGAACTGGCCACGGAACGATTCCCCAATCGGGTGATATCGTTATATCCCAGGACGTGTACACTACAAGCAAGATGTTTGGCTGCCATCGCGCCGTCGGGAGGCGTTTTCCATGATCACAACCATTATCGCGGGGCTCATTGGCGCGATCATCGTCGCGCGAGCCAAACCTCATCCTCGCGCGGTTCCGGTGAGAGTGCGCTCTGAGGACCGATCGGCTCGCGTGCGACGACGGCGGTAGCCACGGTCTCGTGGCCTGCTTTCAGGGTCGATCCTGGCCGATCCGGGCGATAGCGTCCTCGGGTTCCCACGCCGTCGACGGACGATCGGCGATTGGGCGCGCGTATGCCACCCCGATTTCTCCGCGTCGCCAGCCTACAATCGGGCACGATCGCAGCCGATTGCGCTATTTTCCCGTGACTCATGGTACGATCCTCTCAGAAGAGAACTGCTCGCGCGTGCTGTTGCGCGGCGCGAGGCGGCCGCCGTTCGACGGTGCGGAAGCATCGGGTGAAAGTGGTTTCGTCGCGGCGAGGTCCTGGTTGAGCGCGTATGGAACTATCGCGGATGATATGTGAGCAAGGCACGCGCGGCATCGCGCGGGAGGCTATTTCATGAGCACGGCTCCGGGCGCGGTGGCCAAGGCATTCCTGGATGCCTTGCCGACGCTTGACTACAATAAGCTCGTCACCGAAGCTCGCCGCCAACTTGGTATCGTGCTGGTCGGCGATCCATGTACAGTCGATCCCATTCTCGCTCAACTTCGTGGCGAAGCCGATCTGGCGAGCGACACTCGCCTGGCAATGTGGCGCTTTGCGAAGGACGCGCCGAGCCCGATCCCGGCCGGAAAGGCCGAACTTGTGATCGTGGCCCCGTGCACGCACGACAACATGCGTCAGGCGCGCGATGCCTTCGCCGGCGTGGCGACCTTGCCGGTGCGCATCGGCGACGACGCTGACGCCGAGAAAACGACGGACTCGTTATATCTGCCTGATACGAATGCCAGGACCGTTCAGACGCTGCTCATTCCCGCGATTGTCGAGCGATTGTGGGAACGGAGGCTTGCCCTTGGCAGGGGCGCACCGGGGACTCGCGATCTGATAACGCGCCGCTTGACGCGCGGCGCCGCCAGGGACGTTAAAGTACTGCTCGGCTCGGTTGCCGGCGCCGGTAGCGGACGGAGCGGCGCGCCGACCGCGGCTACGGCGCAATTGCTCATGCACCAGGCGGTATTGATTGTTTCGATAGCGGCGGTATTCGGCGCGCCATTGGATGACAAGCGCAATGTATTCGCACGCGTAGCGCCGAATCTAGCGCCGACGCTTTTGCTCGACGGCGCTGAGGCGGGGATCTCCAAGCTTGCGGTGAATGCGGGGAAAGATACGAAGTACGGGAAGCTCTACGGACCAGTGGCGGCGTATGTCGCCAGACCGACGTTGTCGGCCTCAAGTACCCTCATTGCCGGGGCAGCGGCGCGGCGCGCGTTCCGCGCGGGGCCAGAGTCAACCACGATCTTGCGGCGCTCGCGAGACGCGGGCCGTCGAGCCGTGGTTGGGGTCGGCCAGGGGATGGCCGTGGTTGGGAGTTTGGTTGGAGCGCGATTCAAGGCCAGGAATGGGACCGTGGTGGATGCCCACGAGGCCAGTGATGACGTTGCCGGCGATGGCGATCGAGTCGAACCGGCGCGCGAGCCCGATGCAACGCCGGGTGCGTGACGTCGCGTGGGCGATCCATGCCCGCTACGGTCGGCCCGTGCCGAGAGCCGGTGGCTGAGATGGCGCTCACCGAAAAAGCATCGCCCCACGTGCTCATCGTCGGAAGCGCGCCGGCGCGCGCGACACACCTTCAAACTCTGGCATTGGCTTCCGATGTGATCGTCTGCGCTGACGGCGGCGGAGACGCGGTGCTTCTTGCCGATCTCATGCCGGCCGTGGTGCTTGGCGACATGGACTCCATCTCAAACGACACGCGATCCCGCTTGGCAAATGCCGGCGTGGTGTTTCAGACGCACCCGACCGACAAGGACAAGACAGATCTCGAATTGGCGCTTGACTATGCGTTGTCATTGCGGCCGTCACGCATTACTATCGCCGGCGCTCTTGGCGGCATCCGACTCGACCATACGATCGGCAACCTGATGTTGCTCACGCTGCCGTCCTTGCGAGACATCGATACGCGCATTGAGGACGAAGCGGGCGTAGCGTTCGCGGTTACGGCGCACAGGCAGTTCGCGGGCTCGCCCGGCGACTACGTATCCCTGCTGCCACTCACCGAGCGGGTAGAGGGCATCGCTACCGAGGGCTTACGGTACGCGCTTCACGGTGAGACATTGCGTCGCGGCTCGACCCGCGGCATCAGTAATGAGCTCGACGACGCCCAGGCGTCGATCACGGTTTCGGCGGGCCTATTGCTTGTTCGTCACGAGCATCGAGCTGTTTGGTAGCCGACCAGAATCGTGGAGTGAAGTCGTCTCCGCCACGAACGCCATCCAGTTTTCACAGAGGATGGCGGTCTGAGCCGCGAACCGATCGTCGACGTCGCGCGCGCGCTGCATCACAGCCTCGGGCGTCGTCGGCTCCGCGGCTTCTAAGAGTTGCGAGCCATCGACAGAAATCCA